>JARRLQ010000119.1:0-2561 GCA_037386905.1 Woeseiaceae bacterium | reverse complement strand
GCGATATTGCTGCCGACCACACCGAGCTGCGCCCAGCCGTCGTCGTCCGAGTAGGCATCGATCGCATTGCGGAACAGGTTGGCCAGGTGGCCCTTGTCCTTTTTCAGGTCATCGCTCGATCTGGACTTCGATGGTCCCGCTTCTTCTTCCTTCGCACGCAGTACTTCCGTGTAGATGAACTTGTCGCAGGCGGCGACGAAGGGTTTGGGTGTCTTCTTTTCGCCGAAGCCGTACACGACCAGTCCGCTTTCGCGCAGCCTCGACGCGAGCCGCGTGAAGTCGCTGTCGCTCGATACGATGCAGAATCCATCGAAGTTGTCGGTGTAGAGCAGATCCATGGCGTCGATGATCATTGCGCTGTCGGTCGCATTCTTGCCTGTTGTGTACGCAAACTGCTGCATCGGCTGAATCGAATGTTCCAGAAGTGTCGCCTTCCAGCCCTTCAGCCTTTCGTCCGTCCAGTTGCCGTAGATGCGCTTGACGTTGGCGGTTCCGTACTTGGCGATTTCCGCGAGCAGGCCCTCGACGGTCGACGGCTGCGCGTTGTCCGCGTCGATCAGCACGGCGAGCTTGTCGGTTTCCTTGACTGAGTCCATCTGCTTACCCCGGTGAATGGTCCTGCACTATAGAACAGATGACCCTGCCAGTGGCATGTAAATGCGGTAGTCTTGGGCACATGGTTTTAGAAGCTCGACACGATTCCCGCGTTGCAATCGCCGAAGACGATTTCAAGGCGTTCCGCAATGCTCATGGTACGTGGAGCTACAACCCTCCGCCGTTGCGTATCGAAGACCTGAGGGCGGACTTCTGCGTGGTAGACGACCCCGTCAGGGCTACCGTGCTCATCCGGGAAGCGAAAGCGGCACTCTGGTCCTGAGAAGCCGCGGGGCTTTAGTGGTATTGCTTTCGAAACTCCGCCGGCGACACGCCAAATTGATCACTGAAGGCTTTGGAGAAGTGGCTGCGGCTGGAATATCCGATCTTGGCGGCCACGCCATCGAGGGGAATGCTGCTGACCTGCAGTAACTGTGCTGCCCGCCTCAGGCGAACGTCGCGAAGATAGTCCATCGGCGTGCGGTGAAAGCACTTTTCGAAATGGCGAATGAACGTCGCCCGGCTCATTGCCGCGATTTCAGCCAGCGATTCCACGGTGTAACTGTTCTCCGGCCGATCGAGGATCACGTCGATAACTTTCGAAATGCGAGGATCGTCCAGGGCCGACAACCACGGCAGCGAGCCGCCTGACTGCGCTTCAGCCGCTCGCAGCACCTCGATCAGGCACTGGTTCATCAGTGCCTCCATCATGGCAGCGCTGGCGGGGCCGGACTTCTGGTACTCCTCAATCAGCGCTTCGAAGATGAAGCGCATTTTCCTGTCCTTGCTGAAGTCGAGCACAATGGCCTCCTTCAGGTGGTCGAACAGCCCGAAGCTCCCGGCGTAACTCGCCTGGATCCGGCCGCAGGCGATGGTGACGGTAACGGCATCGAGCGTACCGGCAAGGAGTTCGCATATGGGCGCATTGGGATCACCCTGGCCATCTGCACCCGTCTCGTTGACGACCTCGCCGCATTGAACCGCGTGGACCAGGTTGGGCGGCATAACCGCCAGCGAGTTCCCGGGTATCTGCAACACGACGCCTGAGCCGAGCTTGAGCTCCGCTTCACCCGCCAGCGTGTAATGCAACGTCACCCAGTCGCGGCAGGGCAAACGCAGTCGCCAGCCGTCGGACAGCCTGCAGGTCGCAAACGGATCAACCGTCATCGCGAGATTATCGAACAGCTTTTCCAGCAACATGGTGTTCCCCCCGAATTGTGCGCTTGTACGCATCTTCTCTTTCACCAGAGTAGTCGACAACAGCCGAAATAGCGACAAAGGCAGGTTTGAGACGCAACCGCACAGCATTGCGACCCCCGGGCACGGCGCCTGCGTCAAGCTGTATCTCACAGGCCATGACGCGCAAGCCGCACCAGGAACGGGAGAAAAAAATGACGATCTTTACAGGGCATCCGCAGGCACAGGGCGTCACGTACTTCGAGCACTGGTCGTTCGCCATCGGCATCGCCTGGCGCTTGCTCCGCAGCGTCCTGGCCTTCTCTTTGCACGCACTTCTGCCCTTCATCACGATCGCCCGACAGTTTGACCTCGAGGCGACCAGCGCGTTTTTACTCGAACGCAATGACTTTATCGAAGCCGCGGCCGCCAACGGCCACGAAGCATCCATCCCGGCACGGGCGCCAGCGGCTCCCGGCCATCACGACACGCCTGCTATTGCCTGATACCGGCAGGTCTACGAAGGAGTAACGAAGATGAACAAGTCCCTTGGAAACTCAACCAGCGCTTTACTTGGCCTGGCAATGCTGGCCGGCGCAACGAACTCCGCAATCGCCGAGCTGCCCGATCCCGGCATGTCGATCACGCAGGGCAATACCGCGCTCGTCATCACCGATCCTCAGAACGATTTCCTTAGCCCGGAAGGGGTGACCTGGGGTGTCGTCGGAGAGTCGGTGAAGAAGAACAATACGGTCGAAAATCTGGAGTCGCTGCTGAAAGCGGCGAAAGCC
>JARRLQ010000118.1:0-3982 GCA_037386905.1 Woeseiaceae bacterium | reverse complement strand
GGACCGCGCCGCGACCGGATCGCCGCGACAGGTTGAGACCCGACCCGTCGGCAGGCATTACGACTACTCGGTGTTCAGCGCGGTTGCGGCCGCTGCCGTGCAGTCGACGCTATCGGTAGCGAGCCGCGTCGAGCTGACCGCAGGGTTGCGACTCGAGTTCGCAAATTACGACTACGAGAATCACATGCCGGACGGCAATACGCGGGAAGACGGCACGCCCTGCGGTTTCGGCGGTTGCCTGTATTCGAGGCCGGCGAGTCGCAGCGACACCTTCCTCAATGCGCTGCCGAACCTGGGTGCGAGCGTGCGCATCGGCCCGGGCGCCAACGCGTACATGAACCTGGCGCGGGGGTACCGGTTGCCGCAAACGCTGGAACTGTACCGGTTGCAGAACGGCCAGCCGTTAACCGACCTCGATCCCGAGCGTATCGACAGCGTCGAGGCCGGGATCCGGTGGGCGCGGCACGACCTGTCCATTGACGTTGCGGCGTACGCTATGCGCAAACGGGATGGTGTATTTCGCGATGCGCAGGGTTTCAACGTAAATGGCGCCCGCACCCGCCACTCGGGTATCGAGTCTGAGCTTCGCTGGCAGGCCGGCGAGCACTGGGGCATCGATGCGAACGTGAGCTACGGCCGGCACCTCTATGATTTCACCGCCGCGGGCCCAGGCGAATCGTTCACTCCCGGCAACGAGATCGACACCGCGCCCCGATGGCTGGGCAGCACGACGCTGCGCTTCGACCCCACGGCAATGGTTTCGTTTGGTGTCCAGTTGAATGGTGTCGGCGCTTACTACCTCGAGCCGGGCAACCGCTTTCGATACGACGGTCACATCATCGCGAATGCGCGCGCCTCACTCCGCGCGGGTGACAACTGGATGGTGATACTGCGCGTCAACAACCTGGCGGACGAAGCCTACGCCGACCGTGCCGATTTCGCGGCGGGTGATTATCGTTATCGGGGGATGCTGCTGACCTGCAGCAACTGTGCTGCCCGTCTCAGGCGAACATCCCGGAGATAGTCCATGGGTGTGCGGTTGAAGCACTTTTCGAAATGACGAACGAATGTCGCCCTGCTCATCGCCGCGATGTCAGCCAGCGTTTCGACCGTGTAACTGTTCTCTGGCCGATCGAGGATCACGTCGATGACTTTCGAAATGCGGGGATCATCCAGAGCCGACAACCATGGCAGTGAGCCGCCGGACTGCGCTTCCGCGGCCCGCAGCACCTGAATCAGGCACTGGTTCATAAGGGCCTCCATCATGGCGGCGCTGGCCGGGCCCGACTTCTGGTATTCCTCGATCAGCGCTTCAAAAATGAAGCGCATCTTCTCGTTCTCGCCGAAGTCGAGCACGATGGCCTCTTTCAGGTGGTCGAACAGCCCGAAGCTGCCGGCGTAACTCGCCTGGATTCGTCCGCAGGCAATGGTCACGGCGACAGCGTCGAGTGTGCCGGCAACCAGTTCGCATATGGGTGCTTCCGGGTCGCCCTGGCCGTCCACGCCGGTCTCATTGACAACCTGTCCGCATTGAATGGCATGAACAAGGTTGGGCGGCATCACCGCCAGCGAGTTACCGGGAATCGGCAACACATCGCCTGAGCCGAGTCTGAGTTCTGCTTCCCCTGCCAGCGTGTAATGCAGCGTGACCCAGTCGCGGCAGGGCAAACGCAACCGCCAGCCGTCTGACAGTCTGCAGGTCGCAAACGGATCAACCGTCATCGCGAGATTATCGAACAGTTTTTCCAGCAACATCGTGTCCCCCCGATTGTGCGCTTGAACGCATCTTGTCTCTCACGAGATTAGTTGACAACAGCCGAAATAGCGACAATTGCAGGTTTGAGACGCCACCGCACAGCATTGCGACTCCCGGGCACGGCGTCTGCGTCAAGCTGTTTCCCACAGTCCAACGCGCACCGGCAAAACGCCAGTCGCGCCAGGAACGGGAGACAAAAATGACGATCTTTACAGAGCATCCCCACGCACAGGGCGTCACCTACTTCGAGCACTGGGTTTTCGCCATCGGAATCGCCTGGCGCCTGTTTCGCAGCGTCCTGGCCTTCTCGGTGCATGCCTTGCTGCCCTTTATCACGATCGACCGGCAACTCGACCTGGAGGCCACCAGCGCCTTCCTCCTCGAGCGCAATGACTTTATCGAGACCGCGGCTGCAAACGGCCACGCCTCTCACTTCCCGGTTCGGGAGGCAGACGCTCCCGGCCATCACGATACGCCTGCTTTCGTTTGATTCCGGCAGGACCACCAAGGAGTACAACAATGAATACATTACAGACTGACGTAACGTGCACTGTCATCGGCCTGATGTTGCTGGCCATTACAGCCTCCCCGCCATTCGCCGAGCTGCCCGACCCGGGGATGACGATCACGCAGGGCAATACCGCGCTCGTCATCACCGATCCGCAGAACGATTTCCTGAGCCCGAAAGGGGTGACCTGGGGAGTTGTTGGCGAGTCGGTGAAGAAAAACAACACGGTCGAAAACCTGGAATCGCTGCTCAAAGCGGCAAAAGCCAACGACATACCGGTCTTCATTTCGCCACACTATTACTATCCCACGGACAAGGGCTGGCACTTCGAAGGCGCACTCGAAACCCTGATGCATGCCATCGGCATGTTCGATCGTGATGACCATCTGAGCCTCGACGGATTCGAGGGCTCTGGTGCAGACTGGCTCGCACGCTACAAGCCTTACATCAATGACGGCAAGACGATCGTTGCGAATCCGCACAAGGTGTACGGGCCCGAGAATAATGACCTGTTGCTGCAACTCAGGAAACGCGGGATCGACAAGGTCATCCTGGCCGGAATGTCGGCAAATCTTTGCACCGAAGCCCACCTGCGCGAGCTGCTCGAGCGTGGCTTCGAGGTTGCCGTGGTCTCGGACGGCACCGCTGCCGCGATCATTCCGGAAGGCGACGGTTACGCCGCCGCGATGGTCAATTTCCGCTTCATGGCAAACGACGTCATCAACACCAGGGAAGCCGTTGCGGCGATGAACATCAGCTCTGACCGGGTTGCCGCGGCCGCAGAATAGATCCGATTAAATGCCACTTTATGATCGCTATTTACGCTGTTTTTTACCTCTGATCGTCCAGGCGCCGGCCCTCCGTTCGGCGGGCCGGCTTTCTTTCACTACGTCGGTGATGTGTGATCGCGCCGCAACAGGGCGCGGCAATACAGGCATCACGGTGCTGTGAAGCCGGAGTGATCGGGCGTATTCTGGAACGACGTGCCCGATACAAAACAACGCGGAGTGAACGATGAACAACGGTAGCTGCCTTTGTGGTGACATCGCATGGACCGTTGACGACGAGTTCACCATGCTCATCAACTGTCACTGTTCGATATGCCGGAAGGTGCACGGATCTGCGTTCGGTGCGTTTGCGGCGTGTCCGGCCGACAGTTTTCGCTGGGTCACGGGAGAAGACAAGGTTCGCGTTTATCAATCGTCGGAAAACGGATTGAGACCGTTTTGCCCACGATGTGGATCCAGCGTCGCCGCGGTGCTTGGCAAACTGGCCTATATGCCTGCCGGCAACCTGGACGGCGACATCGCTCGCTCGCTGGACAGCCACATCTTTGTTGCTCACAAGGCCTGTTGGTTCGATATCACGGACGATGGCCCGCAATTCGATGAATTTCCACCGGACTACAAAGGCGTTCCGGTCGAAAGCGAAACCCGGCTTCCGTCTACCGATGGCGCGGTGGGAGGGAGTTGTTCTTGCGGTCAGGTGAGGTACGAGTTCGATGGCCCGGCTGATCGGATGGAACACTGTCATTGTGTGCGGTGCAGAAAGTCGCAAAGTGCTCCTTTTTCGACCCTGACAATCATCGCGTCAGATCGTTTTCGCTGGCTTGGCGGCAAAGACAGTCTGGTTCACTTCGAAGTGCCGGATTCCGGCCACTACCAGGTCTCTTTCTGCCCCACCTGCAGTTCCCCACTTGCCGTGCTGCATGACGTGTC
>JARRLQ010000117.1:0-3120 GCA_037386905.1 Woeseiaceae bacterium | reverse complement strand
CATACCGTGCATATCCCATCCCTGCACCTTTGAGAGTAGACCGGCCCGGGTGGCGAAATATCACACGAGAAGTGCATTGGATTACGACCCATCCAGGCCGCGTGCCAAAAGCAGGTCCTGTGATCGAATTGTGACTTTTGCGTGAAAGCGCCGTGACCTTCATTGCTTATCGTTCGGCCTGACAATCGTTGCCGCAGCCAGCGGCATCGCATGACGCAGCAAACATGAAAGGAGACGAAAGTGAGTACACGTAAATCGACAATCTTGCTGGTGAGCAGTATGTTGTTAACCATGGCCGGCCTCGCGAGTGCGGCTCCCGGCGCGCCAAACTTCACGCCTGCCATCTACGGTGACGGCGAGGTGTGGGGCACGAAAGGCACGACGCCGCTGCCGGCCCCCAATGCACGCAACGTGCAGTCATTCGACGATCTCTACGTCTTTACCAACGCCAACAATCCGAACGGGGTGCAACTTCCCGTTTCCGAGGCGGCGCCCGGCAACCCGAACTACAATGGCGGTCGCTGGTCTGTGCAGCTCGTGACATGGACAGAGGCAGGGTTCCTCGCCTACGGCGGTTTTGCGCCGATACTGACGTCGGGAGCCGATGTCATGTACAACGCGCAAGCGGGTTACCTGACGATCGAGTCGGGAAACAACTTCTTTCAATGCCCGTTATTGCCAGTGAAATAGGCGGCAACAAAGAAGTAAATTCGGGGGGGCTGTTTCGACTGGCCCCCTTTTCTCGATCAGGGGTACCGTGAAGACCTGCAGGTCGGTCCTTCAGAGGATTCGCGCCTTCGGTAACTTCTGATTGACGCCGCCGGCGACAGGCGATACTTGTATTGCAGTCCCCGAGCGTTGTGACATACCAGGGAGACATCCATGAAAACTGCAATGCTGTTCACGGGAAGCGGTCCCATCGTCATCCTCACCTCCCACGATTCCTTTACCGCGCCCGGCTTGCTGAGAAAGCTGGAAGCCAAGGGCATCGAGCGGTTCGTGGCTTATGAAATCCCGCTGGAACTCGCGAAGGCACGGTATGGCGGCCACTTCACGACCGTGGTCAACGACCTGCATGAGAGCGACGATCTCCGCGTGCTCGACTATAACGGCGAGCGCGCCTTTGCGCTGTTCCGGCTCGATGAGCTAGAGCGCCCGATGTTCTACGAAGCGAAGGCGGCCGCAGCCTGACCGGCACGGTGCGAATGCATCGCGATCAGGGTCCGGCGGGATCGAAGCGAAATCTACTTGCTCCTTCATGAGCGAGGAGGCGCCGATCGGTCCTGCATGGCCTGGCCAAATGCAACCGGGTCGGCCCACGTTCGGTACTTCACCGTGTGGCAAGCTCGTATAGACAGCCGCATTCGCCAGTGCTGACAATAACCCGAGTTTTTCGACCTCAGCGTGTAACAGGAGATTGTGATGAACAACATCGAGAGCCTGTTCGATAAGGCGGTTGGCGAAATAGAGCGCATGCTCAACTCGAAGACCGTGGTCGGCGAACCGATCGAGATCGAAGGCAATACCCTGATCCCGCTCGTGAACGTCGGCTTCGGCTTCGGTGTCGGCAGTGGCGAGGGCACCGAACAAGAGAAAGGCAGTGGCCACGGTGGCGGCACCGGCGGTGGCGGTGGCGTAAAACCGGTGGCCCTCATCGTCATCAACGACGAAGGCGTACACGTCGAGTCGATCAAGTCGGGCGCCGCATCCGCTTTCGAAAAGGTCGCAGAGACCGTTGGCAAGGCGGCGGCCGCGAGGGCCGGAGAAACCAAGCACTAACGCGCTGCACGTGTCGTGCTGATCGGGACAGCAATATTCCTGTCGCTGATCGTCTTCCTGCTGGCCATACCGGTGACGCTGACGTATCAGTTTTCCTGGAAGCAAGAGCCATCAGCCAGGCTCAGGCTGAAGTGGGCGTTCGGGCTGGTGCGCGCGGACGTAACACCGGACCTGGCGAAACCCGGGCCCGACAAACCCGGTGCCGCGGGCAAGAAGGCGGCCCGGAGGGGAAAACAGAAGGCCAGGAAGACGAATTTCCTGGCCGCGATCCGCCAGGCGTCATTTCGGCGGCGCGTCATTCGCTTCGTGTCAGATCTGTGGCGCACGATTCACAAGAAAAATGTCCGGCTACTGGTTCGCCTGGGCCTGGGAGATCCTGCCGATACCGGGCGGCTTTGGGCCGTGCTGGGACCTTTGTCGGGAATGCTGGTGCGTCTCCGCGAAATCAGGATCAAGGTGGAACCCGATTTCCTCGATCAGACACTCGAAGTGGACAGCAGCGGCACGATTCGAATGATTCCGCTACAGGTCGTGATCATCGTTTTCGGGCTCCTTTTCTCGCCGTCGATCTGGCGAGGCATCATGTCGATGCGACGCTCCCGCTGAATCATGGCTACCGTGCGCGCGCGCTCACTGTATTTCGGTGAACAGTTCACCGTGACCGTGATGGAGTTGTTCGAGGCTCGCATCGAAAGGGCGAGCAGCAGGCGCTTTGTGACCGGGGGCATGAAGCCGATCGCTGTAATCGTCAGGGAGCGCGACAGGATCTACGCGCTTGACATGACCGGGCGGCCGGTCGATATCCACCGACCGGGAATTCCCGACGGCGACCTGACCGGCACGGCGCGGGCGCACCGTAATCAAGATTGACCGGAACCGAATCGCCGTATACTTGTTCATCCATGAGTCGGCCGGAACCCACTTGAGACTTCTCCCACTGTGCGCCGCGCTGGCCGCGCTTGCGCCGGCATCCGCAGTCCATGCCCAAACGCTGATCGACTGGATCGATGCCAGTTGCAGCGACTGCGTCGAGCGCATGTCGACAACATCCGGCGCGTACATCCTCGAGAAAGGCGAGGAGGCACTGATCGGTCGTGCGTGGCTTGCGCAACATGCAACCGAGTCGATCGACGTCCAGTACTTCATCTGGAGTACCGACAACATCGGCATACTCGCAGCGCAGCAATTGCTGAGTGCCGCTGACCGAGGCATCCGCGTGCGCGTACTGGTCGATGATTTCCTGATCGACGCGGAGGATCGAACGCTACTGTTGTTGTCCGCGCACCCGAATGCCGAGATCCGCATCTACAACCCGAACATCACCGTCGGTATGAGCTGGTG
>JARRLQ010000116.1:0-3204 GCA_037386905.1 Woeseiaceae bacterium | reverse complement strand
CCAGATTCCATCGTTTCGCGAATATCGTTGAGCAAGTGCAGTGCCTTGTCGGTCTTGCCAGTGCTGGAATAGCCAATCGCCAGGGCGTGCAAGAAGTCCATGGCCAGGACCGGACCAAGCTCTTCGGCGACGGATCTGTAATCAGGTTCACCTGCAGCCGTAAAAATGCGAATACCTTTGTCGTGCATTCCTGCGTAAATGTGGGCGGCCCCGAGCACAGATCTTACAAAGGGCCCCAGCTGCGGCCAGTCGGACTCGGGTGGCAGGGACGCTTCCTCCAGCAAGGACCTTGTCGCGGCGGATTCGCCACGTTGCCGATACCAGTAGAGACGTCGCAGTAAACGAGCCGTCGCGTTTGTCTCCGCGTCATCGTGCATGGCAAACCAGTATTCGGCGCGGTTCGGCATGCTGAGTCGCTCGTAGACAAACGCCAGGGCTGAATACGCGCTTCCATTACTCGTGTTGGCATAGGCACGGACGGTATCGAAAGCCACCAGTGCAGCCTCGTCGTGCCGGCCATATGTTGTTTCAATGTCCAACAGTTCCCAATGGGCAAGCCCGGGAACCTCTGGTAAGAATTGGAGGCGACTGATCAACTGGCGTGCTCGTTCCGGGTCGCCATCAAATGCATACGCGCTCGCCATATTGGCAACCAGCGGCGGATTGAGCGGATCGACCACCAGTCCTTGTTCCTGTACCTGGCGGGCCTCATCCATTCGACCTGCGTCCTGGAGGGCAATCGCCAGCCAGTTATAGGCCTGGGCGAAACTCGGATCGAGCGCAATCGCCTGCCGAAGATGTTCAATCGCGGTTTCGGTGTCGCCGTCTTGTTCGTAGGTCATTAATCCGAAAATGGCGTGGGCATCGGCCAGCTGTGGATCGAGTTCGAGGGCCAGCGTGGCGCGTTCGCGCACTTCATCGAGAGTCGCGGGCCCGGTGTTGATGTATAACGCAATGGCGAGACCGGCCTGGGCGGGCGCGAAGGTGGCGTCGATGTCGATCGCCCGTCGGAACGCAGCAGCGGCGCGTTCCTGCCAACCAGGCGTACGCCGCGTGTAGTACGCCTGCCCGACGAGGAATTCGCTATACGCATCCAGGCTGTCGGTCGTGCGACCTGCGGGCAGTTCATCCAGCGGCACGATCTTGTTGAGAATCTCGCCGGACACCGAACTGGCTATCTCGGACTGGATCGCGAAAATTCCTTCCAGCTGGCGATCGAAGGTTTTGCTCCACACCTGGCGGCCGGTGTCGTCGAGCAGGCTGGCGGTGATGCGCACCGTGTTGCGGTCACGCCGGACATTGCCCTGCAGCAGGTATTGCACGCCGAGAATCTCTGCAATACGCGCGGCGCTTTCCTGGCTGTTACGCATCGCGAAAGACGACGGTGCGGCAATGACATTGAGTAGCCGCAACGTCGAGAGCCGGTGCTGCATTTCGGCCGATACACCGTCCGAGAAAGCGCCGGTCTCCGGGTCCTTGTTCAGGTTGTCGAATGGCAGAACGGCAATCGAGTTTTCGAGGCGAGTCGCCGATGCAACCTGGTTGCCGTATGAGCGCAGGACAAGATTGGCGTTGCCGGCAATAACGGTGATGCTAATGGCAGCGAGCGTCGTGAGGATCAGGTAGTCCCGACGTCCTAGCCCCGGCTCGGCGATTTTTTCCGAACGAGCGTCGCGAGTGCGCACAATGCCTTTGCCGGTGATGTCGTAGATCCAGCCGAACACGAGCGCTATCGGGAAGCACAGGGCGGCCGCAATAAAGACGTAGCGGTTCGAGGTTTCCGGGATGCCCCATGCCTGGAAAAGCGCCTCAGTCACCTGGATAATGACCCACGCTCCCACGATGTACAGCCCTGCTGTATGCGGCAGACGCCGGCGGCGCAATTCGCGCCACAGCCTCACTGCGCGATCAGCCTTTCAAACTCGGACTTGAAGTCCTCGGACCTTTCAATTTCCTCGACTTTGCGGCGTTGCTCCTCGACCCGCTGTCGTGCGTCGTCCAACAGGTCGGCAATTCGGGAATCCTCGATGATCGCAGCCCACGCGGGATCATTGACAACCTCATGGTAATTGGCCCAACCGAGTTCGACGGCAGCGGAAAGTGAAGCGAATGCTGCGTCGGGTTCACCGCGCAAGCCATCCTGCAGCGCATACCATTCGAAATGCATTGGAACCGCCCGCGGTACCTTGGCAAGAAGCTCATCGAGCTGGTTAAGGATGTCTTCTGCATCGGCAGCGCGGTCTACTTGCTGGTAGGCAAACGCAAGCCGCTGGAACATGTGCACCACGAGCCGGGTCCACCAATAGTTATCAAAAAGGGCAACGTCGATACTTCCGCGTTCACCGTCAGGCTGGTACATAAAGCGATAGAGTTCGATCGACTCCTCGAGCCACTCGATGCCGGTTTCGATTTCTCCAATCTGAAGTTGCGCCAATCCACCGTATCCCAGGGCTGCCGCCCGCAATTCGGTGTCTGCGTCGTTAGCTTGTTCCTCGGCGCCGGACAGCGCATCGCGCAGCACGGAAGAATCGTCAAAATGCTTGAACACGAAATAAAAATCCGCCATCAAGAACGGGTTTCCGCCGCTGTTGGCGACGTGCTTGCCGAACCAGTAATCCGTCTCTGGCCTCATGCCGAGCGCCGCATAGTTCCGCGCGAGGTAGGGAAGATCGCCCAGGCTGTCCGCTCCAAGCCGCAGAAATGCGTCCTTCCAGGCATTCAATTCATTGTCATATCGGCCCCAGTCGTGATACAGGTCGAGGATATCCATCGCAGGCCCGCTCAACTCCGGCAAAAAGAACAACCGCAACAGCAACTGCTCGGCCGCCACGAAGTTGCCAAGCAGTTCCTCTTCGTCAGCCAGGTTCGAGATCAGCACGGGGTTGAGAGGATCGTACTCGGCGCCGCGATAAAGAACGTCTCGCGCCTCTGAATCGCGCCCCCGTCGGTTGAGTGAAATGGCCAGCCAGGGGTACGACATCGAGTAACTCGGGTCGAGGTCGATTGCGCGCTCTAGCAAATCAGCGCCTGCCGCGGGATCGTGGTCGTACAGCGTTGTTATGAGACCCAAAATCGCGTGCGCTTCCGCGAGGTCCGGGTCGAGTTCCAGCGCCTTTCGTGCCAGGTCACCGGCTTCCTGCCAGTGGGGCCCCAGTGCCGTATTGACGACCAGCGTTGCGAGCCCGGCGTAGGGAGGCGCAAACC
>JARRLQ010000115.1:0-3214 GCA_037386905.1 Woeseiaceae bacterium | reverse complement strand
GTGCATAGCGCAGGCTCGTCTGCGGCCCTGGCGTTAGTTGTGCGCCGGATTGCGAGTCGGCGAAGATCTCGGCCTGCGATGCCGGGTCGCCTGATGCCAGCAGCTGCAATTCACTGAGATAAACATCGATCTCCGGTGCACCCAGTATGCCCGGATCGCCAGCCGCCGTTTCAGAACTCGTCATGCCCGTAAAGAAGTCCTTCGTCTGCGCACAGCCACCGAGCAGTATGACGGTCATCACCATCACCAGCGGGTAGTTCGTACACGTTGTCAGACTATTGCTACGCATTGGCTGCCATCTTTTGTTGTGCAACATTGCGCTTCTGCGGAATATCGATCCGGAAGTGCGCGCCGGAAAACTCGTTCGATTCGACCAGCTCGACCGATCCATCATGTGCCTGGATACACTCGAGGACGACGGACAAGCCTATTCCTGTTCCGCCGACCTGGCCACCTTGTTCGGTCTGCCCCTGGAAGAACGCTTCGAATATTCTTGGACCTTCTTCCTCGGGTACTCCCGGTCCCGTGTCGCCAAACTCGAGTACAAAGCTCGTCGGCGTTGAGCGTGCGCGGATCGTTATGAAACCGCCTTTTGGCGTGAACTTGATCGCATTGGACAGCAGATTATCCAGCACAGTGCGAATTTTTTCGCGATCCGCGTTCACAATTATGTCTTCAACTTCGAGCTTCAACTGGATGTGCGCGGCCTTGAGCGTGAGCCTCTGAGCCTTCGCAACCGATATAACGAGCGCCCGGATCGGGAAGTCCGACAAAGTCAGGATTTCAGACTTGGTTTGCCATGCGCTAAAGCTGAGCAAGTTTTCGATCAGCTGTTGCAGCTTTAGGCCGTTGACGCGCAGTATGTCCGTGACTTCACGCTGCGGTTTGTCGAGGTCGCCCAGCGTGCCGTCGAGCAGCAATTCCGTACCTTCACGAATGTTCGCGAGCGGCGTCTTCAGCTCGTGCGACATGTGACGCAGGAACTTGTTCTTTTCCTGCGCAAGCTCGAGCAGGCGCAGACGCAACCATTCGAGCTGGCGTCCGAGGCGCTCCAGGTCGGTCGGGCCTTTAACTTCGATCGGTTTCGAGAAACCGCTTTGGCCCAGCTGGCTAATCGCGCTATCCAGTTGCCGTATCGGCCGCGCGACAAGCAGGATAAAAAACAACACCAGGATCAGCGTTCCCGGGACCAGCGCCGCGACCTGCCAGGCCGATACACGCTGCGCGTTACGCGTGCTCTCCTGCAGGTTACGGAGCTCGTTATCGACATACAATTTCAGCGTTGTAGTCAGGTTGTTGACACGGCCGCGGAGCAGGGCGAACTCGGCGATCGCCTGTGCATGGCCGTCCTCACTTGCTTCTTCCTGTTGCAGCGTATTGACGATGCGCCTCGCACCTGTGCCGATAGAGGCGGCGAGCGCAGCGGCATCGGCCTGTTCGGCCAGCGGCGCCATTTCCTCGAGGTGAGCAATGAGAGTATCGAGATCGGAGTGCAGCAATTGCAGCGAATCCGGATTGCCCAGCACCTGGTACTGGCGCGCAACACGTTCGAGCGAGCTGACGTGTTCATTGAGGAGGCGGTTGTTGTCGGCAGCCTGGGCGCCCGTGAACACCAGGCGCTCACTTTGCTCGGCAAGACGGTCGAGGTTGACGAGTGCCCAGATGACGGCAATCAACAGCGGCAGGCCGACGAGCCCGAAACCCACCAGGATCAGTCCGTTAAGCGATCTTGGACGGTAAAATTTCATGATTGCAGTGTAGCACTGAAGGGCTTGCGATCAGGCGGCCCAGTATGCCGCTGGATCCTGGTCGGCAATCTTGCGTTCCCATTCGAGACTCGTTCCTACAATTGTGTCGAGGTCGTCGAACTTCGGCTTCCAGCCAAGCACGGTCTGGATTTTTTTGGCGACGGCAATCAGTTCGGGTGGGTCGCCTTCCCGGCGCGGTTCCTCGGAGATATTGAGTGCTTGTCCATTGACGCGTTCAACCGCTTCGAGCACCTCCCGTACACTGTAGCCGTGGCCGTATCCGCAGTTCAGCGTGGTCGACTTGCCGCCGTCGCGCAAGTAGTCGAGTGCATCGAGATGAGCCATCGCGAGATCTTCCACATGAATGTAGTCGCGCACACCGGTGCCATCCGGCGTCGGATAATCGGTACCGAATATCTTGACGCCAGGCCGAATACCAACTGCCGCTTCGCAGGCCACCTTGACCAGCAGTGTCGCTTTCGGCGTTGACTGGCCTATCGATCCGCCTGGCTCGCAACCGGCCACATTGAAGTAGCGCAGGGCGACGTAACTCGGTCCGCCCGCTTTCGCGAGGTCGCGCAGCATCCACTCGGTCATCAGCTTGGAGCTACCGTAAGGGTTGATCGGCCGTGTCGCTGTCGCTTCGGAAGCTTTGCCATCGGGCGGCATACCGTAAACCGCGGCCGTTGACGAGAACACTACGTGCCTGACGCCATGCGCCTGCGAACGCTCGAGCAGCGTGCGGCTGCTGGCCGTATTGTTGCCGTAATACTTGAGCGGATCGGATACGGACTCGGGCACTACCGTGTGTGCGGCGAAGTGCATGACGGTGTCGATGTCATGGTTGTCGAATATGCGATCGAGCAGGGCGGCGTCCCCGGTGTCGCCGATAACCAGCTCACCGGACGTGACGGCAGCCTTGAACCCGGTGCTCAGGTTGTCGAGGGTAATGACGTTCTCACCGCGGGCACCAAGCTGGCGCACGACGTGGCTGCCGATGTATCCGGCACCACCTGTAACGAGAATCTTCCCGTAATCCATGCAAAATCCTGTTTTGCGCCGGAACTGTGACGCCGGCGCTCGTTCAAAAGGTGAAGTTTATCAATACTCTCAAGCAGAATTCGGACCTGCTTCGCACAATATTATGTGAGAATCGGGCGCTTCGCTTGTTGCTTGGGGACGCTTTCTTGACTGGCACTGGATTTGGCAGACTGGCGCTGATCGCCGGGCTTTCGCTCGCGGTGAGCGCGTGCGGCGGCGGCAACGCCGGAGCGCCGCAGACCGTCACCATTTCTGGCGCCGTCAGCTATGAATTCGTGCCCACGAACAATGCCTGTGCCGGGCTGAACTTCAGCGCAGTCGAACAGCGGCCGATTCGCGGCGCCACGGTGCAGCTGCTTGATTCGGCGTCCGGCACGGAAATCGCCAGGACCAGCTCGAGCGCGACAGGGGGCTATTCGTTCGCG
>JARRLQ010000114.1:0-3334 GCA_037386905.1 Woeseiaceae bacterium | reverse complement strand
GCGATGTTCCTGTCCTGGACGTTCGACTTCACTACGGAAGGTCAGGCCTGGAAGACCTGGCGGCCATCCATCCATGTCTCGTTGATCCCGATATCGGAAATCGCTGTGGGATCAACGGCTCGGGGGTCATCCTCCAGCACCACGAGATCGGCGAGCTTGCCCGGCTCGAGACTGCCGATCTCGTGCTCTGAATGGCAGGCCCACGCCGCGTTGCGCGTGACGGCCCGAATGGCGGCCTCGACGCTGACTCTCTCCTGCGGGGCCAGTATCGTATCGGGCTCGGCCCACATATCGCGGGCAACCGCGACACGAATCTTTTGCAAAGCGCCGAGTGGCGATACCGGTGCATCCGTGTGCACAACCCAGTTGAGCCCGGCATCCTCGACGGCGCGACAACGATCAAGCAACTGCACTTTTTCGGGGCCGAACACTTGGTCGCGCATCACGTGGCCCCAGTAGTGCACGTGATTTATCAGGAAGCTCGGCACCATGTCGAGCCTTTGCATGCGCGCGATCTGCTCATCATGGAGGATAGAGCAATGCTCGATGCGGCAGCGCAGTGCGTTGACATCGACACCTTCGTCCCGAGCCGCCTCGACGGCGTCGAGTATGCTGTCAATGGCGGCATCGCCGTTACCGTGCAAGGACAGCGGCCAACCGCGGCGGCCGCGATCGAGCACCGCTTCGCGTAAGGCGTCAGGCTCGACATAGAAGATGCCGACCGTATCTCGCGTGAAATAGGGTTCGCGCTGGCGCCCGGTAAATCCCTGATTGGAGCCATCGGTGACAATCTTCCAGCCGGCGAGCCGCATCAGCGCATCGCCCTGGCCGGCCTTGACACCGGACTCGTCCCATCCCGGCTGCTCGCTATAGGCATAGGCCCGGATGCGGGCTTTCATCTGGCCACCGTCGAACATGGTGCGATAAGTATCCAGTTCCGCCGGCCCACCGATCGCACCGGTGGCCTGGTCGCACAGCGTCGTAATACCGAGTGCCGCGGCCTCGTCGCCGACTTCTCTTCCCGCGCCGACGAATCCCGTCTGCATGCGATTCGTGATCTTCTCATTGAGAAACAGGATGCCCATGTACGCTGCCTGGCCATACAGCACGCCATTCGGCGAACCGTCCTCGTAGCGGCCGTATTCGCCGCCCGGCGGATCATCGGAATCACGGTTGATTCCCACGAGTTCGAGCGTCTTGCTATTCACGTATGCAATGTGTCCTGATGCATTCAGGACGAATGTCGGTCGGTCGGACACGATCGGGTCGAGGTCCCGGGTTGTCAGGTCGCGCGGCGGGCTCAGCAGGATCGGGTCAAACTGGCGCCCCATGACCCAGTCGTCGGGCCCGGCCGCCGCGGCAATCCGGCGTAGCGCGTCGAGGGCATTGTCGAACGTCGGATATCTGAAAGGTCCAATATCCTCGATGAACCCCAAACCTGCCATCAGTGCGAAATGCATATGCGGCTCGATGAATCCCGGCAGCACCGTCCGCCCGGCGAGGTCGACCGTTCTTGCGCCGCGCCCTGCCGCGGCTATCACATCATCACGACTGCCGACTGCAAGGATCCTGTTTCCCGAGATCGCAAGCGCCTCGTGCTCTGAAAATGCTGCGTCAACCGGCAACACGATCCCATTTATGAAGACTGTTGCTTCCGACTTGGCGGCTGGCTGTTGCTTCTCGCACCCGATCAGCGCCGAGCCAAGTACCGCTCCCGCGCCGTAAACGAATTGTCGTCGATTTAATGGACTCATGACTCTGCAATCTCCGCGCCAGTGCTGCTGAATATGCATACAATACCAGACACGGCGGACAATCAATGCAGGACAAAACAACGGCCATATGAGAATCGCCTTCGTCTCCGGCAACCAAGAGAAGATGCCGAATGCGGTAACGCCGCTCGGCCTGCTCTATGTCGCCGCCAGCACGCCGGATCATCATGACAAGGAGTTCATCGATCTCTGCTTCGAGCCCGATCCTGGTGCGGTGCTAAGCGAAAAGCTCGCGGCATTCAGGCCGGACCTCGTTGCGATCAGCCTGCGCAACATCCAGAACAACGACTATGCCGGCGTCTCCGATAATCTCGCTTACTATTCAGACCTGATCGAGCGGGCCCGCTCAGTATCTACGGCGCCGGTTGTTCTGGGCGGCGCTGGTTTCAGCGTCATGCCGGATAAACTGATGCGGCACCTGCGTCCGGACTTTGGCATTGCCGGCGAAGGCGAGCGCGCCTTCCAGCAGCTTGTCGACACACTCGAGAGCGGCGCCTCTGGCCTGAACGCGATCAGTGCCCTGCACCACTGGGAGGGCGATGCGCTAGTCGTCAATCCGAGGCTGGACGGTTTTCTCGACCTTTCGAAATTGCCGTCACCTGACCGCACGCTACTGCACAGTAGTTACTTCGATGAATTCGGTATCGACTCCGTGCAGACCAAGCGTGGCTGTACGCTGCACTGTGACTACTGCAGCTACCCGATCATCGAAGGGCACAAGATTCGCCTGCGTGACCCCCGGTCTGTCGTCGACGAAATGTTCGCCGCGCTCGAGGTACAACCATCGATGAGCCACATGTTTATCGTCGACTCGGTATTCAATCTGCCAATGAGCCACGCCAAGGATGTGTGCCGCGAGCTGATCGCGCGAAACTGGCAGATACCGTGGACCTGCTATACAAACCCGATTGTCTTCGACGAGGAATTCGCGGAGCTTGCGGCACGCTCTGGCTGTACCGGCATGGAGGTCGGTTCTGATGCCGGCAGTAATGCGATGCTCAGCAAACTGAAGAAAGGCTTTACAGTCGACCACATCTACCGTTTGCGCGATATCTGCGCTGCGGCGGGCATTCTTGATTGCCATTCGTTCGTCGTCGGCACGCTTGGTGAAACGATCGACGACGTTCACGAAACCATTGACTTCATTGCGAACCTCGACCCGCATGGCGCGATCATCAACCTCTGGTTCGACGACTACGAGACCATTGACAAGGGACTGGCCGAGGAACGGAAGCAGTTGCGAACAGGCATAGAGGCCTTGCTCGACGAACGGCGGCACGACTTCCCGAACTGGAGCATTCCTGCCCTCGGAGTCAATTTTGACGAGCAGATGTTCGCGGCGCTGCGGCGAGCCGGGTTCCGCGGACCGTTATGGCAGCATCTGCGCCGTGGTCGCCGGACCAGGCATTAATCCGCTCCTCACGACTACGTGATCGGATAGCTGTAAGTCCGGTAGTGATACTTCGGCGGCACTACCTCGTATGTCGGCTGCAGGAACATGACCAGGTCGATGAGTTGCTGAATCGTCATGACCTCGTTGTACACCGCCATCTTCGATACTT
>JARRLQ010000113.1:0-4374 GCA_037386905.1 Woeseiaceae bacterium | reverse complement strand
TAGAACTGTTCAAAGAGGCCGGTGCCGATGTCAGCGGCGAGCGCGTGCGATTTCCGCGTGGGCTATGCCGGTCGATCATCCAGGCGTCAGCGCCCCGCGAGTTCACCCAGCATGCGCGTAATCCGGCCAGGAACGTAATCATTGGCGGTGACAGAACCGTACTCGTTCCGGCATACGGCTCGCCGTTCGTTCGCGATCTCGACAAAGGTCGCCGCTACGCCACGATCGAAGACTTTCAAAACTTCGTCAAGCTGACCTACATGTGCCACGGCTTGCACCATTCGGGTGGGACCGTGTGTGAGCCGGTCAATGTTCCCGTCAACAAGCGTCACTTCGACATGGTGTACAGCCATATCAAGTACAGCGACAAGCCGTTCATGGGTTCGGTAACGGCGCCGGAGCGAGCGCAGGATACGGTGGATATGGCGAAGATCGTCTTCGGCGAGGACTTCGTGCAACAGAACGCGGTGGTGACCAGCCTGATCAATGCGAATTCGCCAATGACGTTCGACGAGACGATGCTCGGTGCGGCGACCGTGTATGCGGAGAATAACCAGGCGACCGTGATTTCCCCGTTCCTGCTCGCCGGAGCGATGTCGCCTGTCACGGTTGCCGGAACGACGACACAGATACTGGCGGAGGCGCTGGCCGGCATTTGCTACGTGCAACTGGTACGGCCCGGCGCCCCGGTCGTGTTCGGCACGTTTGCAGCTGCCGTATCGATGCAGACGGGCGCACCGACGTTCGGCACTCCGGAGTCGAGCCTGATCGTATTCGCCGCGGCAGCGCTTGCACGGCGCCTCGGTGTGCCGTTTCGCAGTGGCGGCGCGCTGTGCGGATCCAAGATTCCCGACTCGCAGGCAGCGTACGAGTCGGCCAACACGTTGCAGACATCGGCTCTCGCAGGTGTGAATTTCATGTTGCACACGGCGGGCTGGCTGGAAGGTGGCCTCGTCATGGGCTATGAAAAGTTCGTGATAGATGCCGACCAGGCCAACATGGTGGCCGTCCTGCTCGGTGGTGTCGACATGTCGGAGAACGGGCAGGCAATGGACGCTCTGCACGAGGTCGGCCCCGGTTCGCATTTTCTCGGTGCAACGCATACGCACGCCAACTTTGAATCAGCTTTCTACCGTTCACCGCTGGCCGACAACAACAGTTTCGAGCAGTGGGAGCAGGAGGGCTCGCTCAACATGGCGCAGCGCGCGAACGCGATGTGGAAGTCGATGCTTGACGAGTACGAGGCGCCAGCGCTGGATCCCGCCATCGACGAAGCTCTGCAGGAATTCATGACGCGCCGCAAGGCGGAATTCGCTGATCGGGACCATTAGATGAACGATGACGCACAGAACGGGCAGGGCGCCGATGACGACGACATCATCCTGGCGGACCTGCCGGACGATGAGCTGGTCGAGCAAATGCACGACGATCTTTACGATGGCCTGAAAGAAGAAATCGAGGAAGGCACGAGGATCCTGCTGGAGCGTGGCTGGAGCGCCGAAAAAGTGCTCAATGAAGCGCTGGTCGAGGGCATGGGAATCGTCGGCATCGATTTTCGCGATGGCATCCTGTTCGTGCCGGAGGTCTTGCTCGCAGCGAATGCGATGAAAGGCGGTATGGCGATCCTGAAGCCGTTACTGGCCGAGACCGGCGTCAAGCCCGTCGGCAAGATGGTCATAGGTACCGTCAAGGGCGATATCCACGACATTGGCAAGAACCTCGTCGGCATGATGATGGAGGGCGCGGGTTTCGAAGTGGTCGATCTTGGTATCAATACCGACGTCGAGGAATACCTGGCGGCAATCGAACAGCACAAGCCCGATATCCTCGGCATGTCAGCGCTGCTCACAACGACGATGCCATATATGAAGGTCGTCATCGACGAGTTGATTGCGCGAGGGTTGCGCGATGATTACATCGTGCTCGTCGGCGGCGCGCCCCTGAACGAGGAGTTCGGAGCCGCCATCGGTGCCGACGCGTATTGCCGGGATGCGGCGCAGGCGGCGGAACTGGCGCCGCGCCTGATCGAGGAGCGTCGCAGGACTGCCGCTTGTGCCTGAATCGGTACTCATCATCGCATGTGGTGCGTTGGCCAGCGAGATTGACGAATTGAAACGGTCGAATGGCTGGGACCACCTGCAACTGGCATGCCTGGACGCAAAACTCCATAACCGGCCCGAGCGAATTCCGGGCCGCCTGCGTGACAAGATTCGACAATTCAAAGGAGCTTATGACCACATATATGTCGCCTATGCCGATTGCGGTACGCGCGGTGAAATCGACCGTGTTATCGCTGCAGAGGGCGGCGGCATCGAACGCTTGCCGGGAGTTCATTGCTACCAGTTCTTTGCCGGTAAGGAACGTTTCGCGGAGCTGGCGGACGCGGAGCCCGGAACGTTTTACCTGACCGATTTCCTGGCCAGGCATTTCGACAAGTTCGTTATCGAACCACTGATGCTTGATACGCGCCCCGAGCTGCGTGATGCTTATTTCGGTAACTACCGGAAACTCGTGTTCCTGTCGCAATCAGAAGATAACGAAGTGTTGCAGGCCGCGCAGGATGCGGCCCGTCGCCTGGCGCTGGAATTCGAACATGTTCATTGTGGCTACGGAGAGCTCGAATCGAGTCTGCGTGGTGTAGCGGTGAGGACAGCCATTGGTTAAACAAATCATAATCTACTGGCGCGATATACCGGCACAGGTCATCGTGCAGCGTGGCCGCAAGCGTGAAAAAGTGCAATTGAGCCAGCGATTCCACGAAGCTATCGACCGTGCGGCCATGCGCGCAGGCAAAGGCAGCAGCGATGCATACATGTCGGAATGGCGCCGTGATACAAGCACGATAGAATCGACTGCCGAGTTGCGGGAAATTGCTGAGCAAGAAGCGTGTCGACTCGAGGCGGGATGTTCTGACGAGCAGTTGCTGCAGCTGATTCGCAACCACGGCGTAGCTGAATAACAAACCAGATCACGGCGCAGCTGGCGCCTCCAGGGAGCAATCAACAATGACAGATACTTTGGTCAGTTCGGCCAGCAAGGAAGTTTGCATCGGATTCGATCGCCCGTTTGTGATTATCGGCGAGCGTATCAACCCCACAGGTCGCAAGATTCTTGCCGAAGAAATGAGCAAGGGCGATTACAGTCGTGTTGAAGCCGATGCACTGGCACAGGTAGAGGCCGGAGCGCACATGCTTGATGTTAATGCGGGCATTCCGCTGGCGGACGAGCCTGCAATACTGGCGGAAGCTGTGAAGATCGTGCAGTCGGTAACGGATGTGCCACTGGCCATCGACTCGTCCATCGTCGCGGCTCTGGAGTCCGGTCTGTCTGTCTACCAGGGAAAAGCGCTGGTCAATTCGGTTACCGGTGAAGATGATCGACTCGAAACAGTGCTGCCGCTGGTTGCGAAGCACGGTGCGGCGGTGGTTGCGATTTCGAATAATGAAGAAAAAGGAATTTCCGTGGATACCGACGTGCGCTACGAGGTTGCGAAGAAAAGTGTCGAGCGCGCCGCTGACCATGGCATTACTCGCGAAGATGTCTTCGTCGATCCGCTTGTCATGCCGATCGGCGCCATTAACACCGCCGGCAAGCAGGTCATGCATATCTGCAACCGGCTGCGCAACGAACTCAAGGTCAATACGACCTGCGGGGCGTCGAACGTAAGTTTCGGGCTACCGAACCGCAACGGGATCAACAGCGCATTTCTGACGATGGCAATTGGGGCCGGCTTGACGTCCGCGATCACCAGTCCGCTGCACGCCGAAGTCATGCAGGCGGTCCTCGGTGCGGATGTAATGATGGGTCATGATCCGGATTGCACACAGTGGATCAGGAAATACCGGGAGCCTACCGCGGACGGCGAGGGGCGCGGTCGTGGTGGCCGCAGGCGGCGCAGGCGGACGGGCTAGGCGATCATTGGCTGACAAGACCGCAAAGATTGTTTTTACGCCGTCCGGCAAGCGTGGCACTTTTGCGCTCGGCACTCCGGTGCTCGAAGCGGCAAGGAGCCTGGGTGTCGATGTCGACTCGGTCTGCGGTGGCCGCGGCCTCTGCGGGCGCTGCCAGGTGACATGCGCAACCGGGGAGTTCGCCAAGCATGCAATATCGTCGCGCTCGGAACACCTGTCACCAATTGGCGAGGTTGAAACACGATTTAGTGAACGCCGCAGGCACAAGCCGCTCGCAGAAGGGCGCCGGCTGAGTTGCCAGGCAAGGATACAGGGCGACCTGGTTATCGATGTCCCACCCGAGAGCCAAATGCATCGGCAGGTAGTTCGCAAGCATGCCGAGCATCGGGACATCACGCTCGATACAGGTGTGCACCTCCACTACGTCGAAGTGGAGCCCGCGGACCTGGACGAACCCGCTGGC
>JARRLQ010000112.1:0-3722 GCA_037386905.1 Woeseiaceae bacterium | reverse complement strand
GGCAAGCCGAACCCTAAAGGAAAGCCCAAAGGAAAACCCAAGGCCAGAGGCAAATCGAAGCCTGCGTCGCGAAACAAGAAGCCGAAAAAGCGCAGCAACTAGCGGCCGTCAAAACACAAACGGTATCAGCCACCAGCTGCGTTTCTTGTACGCGGCCCATTCCGGGTAGCGCGACATGCTCGCTTCTTTCATGATCATGTTGACGGCAAATATGCCGAGCCAGACCCACGCAAGCACCACAACGGGCAACCAATGCCACACCATCATGGCGAAACTGCCGTAGATCATGATTTCGCCCAGGTAGTTGGGGTGCCGCACATAGCGGTGCATGCCGTCGGTAATCAGCCCCTTGCGCTCGCGTAGCGTGAAGTACTTCTGTGCGTCCGCGGCGATCATGATGACGCTGCCCACGATGCACAGGCTGATGCACAGGCTAAACCAGGCGAAATCAGGCAACGGGTAATCAGGCTGCGATGTGCCGGAGACCAGTAGCCATCCGAACACCCAGTACCAGCCGAGTACACCCACGAAGGCGTTGATCCCGCCGCCAATCGTGATTCGTTGCTGCCAATTCACGTCCGGAAAGGCCGTGTCCTTGATGATCCAGGCCAGGCCGTAGCTGCCTTGCATCGCCATGTACACCCAGGCGGCCGTTGAATAATTCTCGTACCAGGCGATCAGGGCGAACAGGAATACGAATGTCCCGGCCTTCTGGAAATTGATGACCCACGCGAACTTCCATGGCCGCGGCCCGCCCAGGAAATCGACAACGAGGTAGTCCGTCAGGCGGCGCATGGCCTGCGCCCAGCCGGGGGCTTCGTAAGCCGCCTCTGTTTCGGCGAATGTCATTTTTTGAGCTTCGACACAGTTCAGTCCAGAAGTGCCTTGATTGCAGCGACCTCGGCTTCGAGCTGGCTGACACGTTCTTCCAGTTCCGCCACGTTACTGCGGGCCGCGCAACAGCAAGAGGCAGACGATAGCAAGCTCGCTGTCATCGAACTGCAGGTTGCTGTACCGCGTGTTGCAAAACCGTTGCGCATACTTCTCGACCCGGCTCTTGAAATTCTCGTCGGTGCGCACGAGATGCCTGTCTTAGAGCTCACGAATGGCGTGCTGCACCTCGCCCGGCGTGAGCGACATGATGGGGTCGCGCGATGACTTCTGGTCACATGCGTTGGTCAGGGCGTTCAGCGTCAGCGGGTACTGGTCGGGCGTGACAATGGATTTCTCGATGAGGCAGCCGATGACGCGGGCCTCAGTGTCGTTGAGTGGCGTGGGCAATTGGGCTTCTCCGCAAGTGATCGTACAGGATACGGAATTCCAGCTGATGAATGCTCCTGAAAATCCGCGTGTCGGCAGTTCGATTGATTCGAATCGACTAACGGCAATCCCATCCTCCAGGCGTCGGCGGCATCGTGGATCGCTTCGCCAATCGCTGCGCCGCCACCCAAGAACCATCGAACCCACCGACCGCTAGTGGTATTGCTTTCTGAACTCCGCAGGCGACACACCGAACTGTTCACTGAAGGCCTTGGAGAAGTGGCTGCGGCTGGAATATCCGATTTTCGCGGCAACGCCATCGAGGGGAATGCTGCTGACCTGCAGTAATTGCGCCGCCCGCCTGAGACGAACGTCACGGAGATAATCCATCGGCGTACGGTTGAAGCACTTTTCGAAATGACGAACGAATGTCGCCCTGCTCATTGCCGCAATATCCGCCAGCGATTCGACCGTGTAACTGTTTTCGGGCCGATCGAGGATCACGTCGATGACTTTGGAAATGCGCGGATCATCCAGGGCCGACAACCACGGCAGTGAACCGCCGGACTGGGCTTCCGCAGCTCGCAACACTTGGATCAGGCACTGATTCATGAGTGCCTCCATCATCGCGACGCTGGCGGGGCCGGATTTCTGATACTCATCGATCAGCGCTTCGAAGATGAAACGCATTTTCTTGTCCTCGCTGAAGTCGAGCACGATGGCTTCCTCGAGGTGGTCGAACAGCCCGAAGCTGCCCGCGTACCTTGCCTGGATTCGTCCGCAGGCAATGGTCACGGCAATAGCATCGAGCATGCCGGCAACGAGTTCACAAATAGGTGCATCCGGATCGCCCTGGCCATCCACACCCGTCTCGTTGACGACCTGGCCGCATTGAACCGCATGGACCATGTTGGGCGGCATCACGGCCAGCGAATTTCCGGGTATCGGCAACACGTCGCCTGAGCCGAGCTTGAGTTCCGCTTCCCCCGCCAGCGTGTAATGCAGCGTTACCCAGTCGCGGCAGGGCAAACGCAGCCGCCAACCGTCTGATAGCCGGCAGGTCGCGAAAGGATCTACCGTCATCGCGAGATTATCGAACAGTTTTTCGAGCAGCATCGTGTTACCCCCTGATTGTGCGCTTGTACGCACCTTGCCTCTCGCCAGACTAGTTGACAACAGCCTAAATAGCGATAAATGCAGGTTTGAGACGCCAGCGCACAGCATTGCGACTCCCGGGCACGGCGTCTGCGTCAAGCTGTTTCCCACAGTCCAGCACGGGCCGGCGAAACGCCAGCCGCACCAGGAAAGGGAGACCACAATGACGATCTTAACGGAACATCCGCACGCACAGGGCGTGACCTACTTCGAGCACTGGGCCTTTGCCATCGGTATCGCCTGGCGACTGTTTCGCAGCGTCCTGGCCTTCTCGCTCCATGCCTTGCTGCCCTTCATCACGATCGACCGGCAGTTCGACCTGGAGGCCACCAGCGCCTTCTTGCTCGAGCGCAATGACTTTATCGAGACCGCGGCTGCACTGGGCCTCGACTCGCATTTCCCGGTTCGGGAGCCAGCAGCTCCCGGCCATCACGACACACCTGCTTACGTTCGATTCGAGCAGGACCACCCAGGAGTACAATCATGAATACGCTATACAAAAACGCAAAGTGCGGTGTAATCGGCCTGATGTTGCTGGCCGTTACAGCCTCTCCGGCGTTCGCCGAACTGCCCGACCCGGGCATGACGATCACGCAGGGCGATACCGCGCTGGTAATTACCGATCCGCAGAACGATTTCCTGAGCCCGAAAGGGGTTACCTGGGGAGTTGTGGGCGAGTCGGTGGAGAAAAACAACACGGTCGAAAACCTCGAGTCATTGCTCCGAGCGGCGAAAGCCAACGGCATACCGGTTTTCATTTCGCCGCACTACTACTACCCCACGGACAAGGGCTGGCACTTCGAAGGGGCGCTGGAAACACTGATGCATGCCATCGGCATGTTCGATCGCAATGATCAACTGAGTCTTGACGGATTCGAGGACTCGGGTGCGGACTGGCTCGGGCGGTACAAGCCTTACATCAACGATGGCAAGACGATTATCGCCAACCCGCACAAGGTGTACGGACCCGAAAACAACGACTTGTTGTTGCAGCTCAGGAAACGTGGCATCGACAAGGTCATCCTGGCCGGCATGTCGGCCAATCTCTGCACCGAAGCCCACCTGCGCGAGCTGCTCGAGCGCGGCTTCGAAGTTGCCGTGGTCTCGGACGGCACCGCCGCTGCGATTGTCCCGGAAGGGGACGGCTATGCCGCCGCGATGGTGAACTTCCGCTTTATGGCGAATGACGTCATCGATACAAAAGAAGCCGTTGCCGCAATGAATATCAGCTCGGACACCGTCGCTGCTCTGGAAGAAGATCGTTGATCAATCGCAAGAAATCCATTGTTCTTGAGTTGGTCGCCGGC
>JARRLQ010000111.1:0-6935 GCA_037386905.1 Woeseiaceae bacterium | reverse complement strand
CGCGAAACTTCAATGTACAAAACGCCTACGCCGTGTTCCTGTGCAAGAACGGTGAATACGACGAAGCGCGCAAACAATTCGATCGTGCAATAAAGGTGCCGGAGAACGACAATCGTGAAATTACGATGACAAATGCCGGCGTGTGCATGATGCAGAAACCGGACGTCGAGCTTGGCGAGCAGTACTTCCGCGACGCGCTCCGCTACAAGCCGAACTACGGGGAAGCCTTGTTGCAGTTGAGCCTCCTGAAGTTTTCGGCCGAGGACTACCTTGGCGCCAGGGCCTTCCTGCAACGCTACCTGAGCAGCAACATTCCAACCGCTGGCATTCTCTATCTCGGCGTGCGTATTGAAGAGGAGCTCGGTGATGATCGCGCCCGCACGGACTACTCGAACCAGATCTTGCGCGACTTCCCGCAGTCGCCCGAGGCACGGCAAATACTCGATGCAGGATAGGAATGAGCGACGAGCAGGATAAACCCGTCGAAGAGAAGCCCGAGGCTGAGCCGAAAGGGCCACGTGGTGGCGAGCGGCTGGCCGAGGCTCGCCGCGAAAGGCAGATCAGCGTGCTCGAGGTCGCGAAGGAGTTGCACCTCGATGAGCCCAAGGTGCGCGCACTCGAGCGCAACGAATTTGAAGTGTTGGGCGCGCCGGTATTCGCCAAGGGCCATCTCAAGAAATACGCGAGCCTCGTTGGCGTCGACGCCGACGATGTTCTGACTGACTACTACCAGATGACACGGCAGGAGACGATTCCGCCCGTCGTCGTTGGCCGCAAGCGTGTGCGCCAGGAGCTGTCGCCGGGGCCGTGGATTGCTGTCATTATCGTGATCCTTGTCGCCGCGGCGTCTTACTGGTGGTTTGCGGTATACAGTAGCCAGGCCGCAGCACCTGCCAGCGCACCTGCAGAAGCCCCGGTCGAACGGCAGAATACGGCCGCCACGGATCCCGTTCAGGCCGAGCCCGACGCTGTGATCGAACAGGTTGAGCCCGAAGCCATTGCGAGCGAGCCGGAGCCGGAGATCGTCGCGACAACTGTCGATGACGGCCAGGTGCAGCTATCGCTGAATTTCTCGGGGGAGTGCTGGACCGAAATATCCGATGCGACCGGCAGGCGGCTGTTCTTCGATATGGGCCGTACCGGCCAGGCATTCGAGCTGTCGGGCACCGCGCCGTTCGCCGTATTGTTTGGCAATGTCGACAATGTCAGCGTGCGGGTGAATGGCAATGATTACCCTGTCTCGTCCAGCAGCCCGGGCAGCCGCACGGCGCGCCTGACCATAATGAATCCATAAAGCACGCCGTGAAACCAAGAGCTATTCGGGGAATGAACGACATCCTGCCGGACGTGTCCGGCACCTGGCGTTACCTGGAAACGGTTGTCCGCGACATCGTTCAATCCTACGGTTATGAAGAGATTCGTTTGCCGCTGCTTGAGCAGACTGAACTGTTCCGGCGCTCGATCGGGGAAGTCACCGACATCGTCGAGAAAGAGATGTACACCTTCGATGATCGCAACGGTGAGAGCCTGACACTGCGGCCCGAGGCGACGGCAAGCGTGGTCAGGGCCTGCATTACCAATGGCATGTTGCACAACCAGCGGCAGAAGCTGTGGACGTCGGGGCCGATGTTCCGCTACGAAAAGCCGCAGAAAGGGCGCTACCGGCAGTTCTACCAGTTCGATGTCGAGGCACTGGGCTACGACGGTCCGGACGTCGACGCCGAACTCATCATTATGTGCGCGCGCATGTGGCGGGCCCTCGGCATGTCGCGGCTGACGCTGGAGATCAACTCGCTTGGCACCGCGGAGTCCCGTGCGAAGTACCGCGAGACGCTCGTTGAGTACTTTTCCAGCGTGAAAAACGAGCTTGATGACGATAGTATTCGGCGCCTTGAGCAGAATCCGCTGCGGATTCTCGACAGCAAGAACCCCGACATGCAGGCGATCGTCTCGGCGGCGCCGGTCATGATCGATTTCCTGGACCAGGAATCTTCCGAGCATTTTCAGGAACTTAAGGGACTGCTCGATGCAGCAGGTGTCGCCTACACGGTGAACCCGCGACTGGTACGCGGCCTCGACTACTACAGCCGTACGGTCTTCGAATGGGTGACCGATGCGCTGGGATCGCAGGGTGCGGTCTGTTCGGGCGGCCGTTATGACGGCCTGGTAGAGAAACTGGGTGGCAAGCCCACGCCGGCCGTTGGCTGGGCGATGGGCATCGAGCGATTCGTCGCGCTGTTCGAGGCATGTGGCGGCGAGGCGCCGGCTGATGACGCCGACGTTTATGTTGTCGCTGTTGGCGACAGCACGCTCGAGCAGGCGTTCGCAATTGCGCAACAGCTGCGCGACAAGGTCGCTGGCATCAAGGTCGAGATGAATCTTGGTGGCGGCAGCTTCAAGTCGCAGCTCAAGCGTGCGGACAAGAGTAATGCGGAATACGCGCTGATTCTTGGTGAGCAGGAAATTGCCGAGCAGCGCGCGGGATTGAAACCTTTGCGCAGCACTGAGGATCAAAGCAGTGTTGCATTTGAAGAACTGCCGGCAACGCTGGCGCATCTACTGGGAAAGGCGTAGCTCGTGGACGATATTGAACAAGAACAAATTGATGAGATGAAAGCGTGGTGGGCCGAGTATGGTAACTACGTCATTGCCGGCGTGGTTATCGCTGTTGGCCTGATCATCGGCTTCAATTTGTACAAGAGCAACAAGCTCGAGGCACAAATTGCTGCATCCGAGATGTATGAAACCCTGGCCGTTCACGTGACTGATGGTGACGTTGAAGATGCGGAGTCCGTAGCCGGGCAGCTGGCCAGCAACTATGCGAATACGGCTTATGCGGCGCAGTCCCGCCTTGCGATGGCGCGGCTCTACATGGACAACAACCGCGACCAGGACGCCGTGGAAGCCTTGCGCGAGCTGCTGGAGATGCGTGGCAACGGACCGCTCAAACACGTCGGCCGCTCTCGCCTGGCACGGATTCTCCTGTACAAGGAAAAACCGCAGGAAGTGCTGGACCTGCTCGAAGGACAGGACAACGAAGCATTTGTGGGCTTGTACGCAGAGGCGCGCGGAGACGCATATGTTGCATTGGGCCAGTTCGCCGAAGCGGATGAAGCCTATAGAGCTGCATTGGCCGCGGGTGGCGGAACCGTCAACGCGGGCCTTGTGCAGATGAAACTGCTGGACCTGCCGGAAATCGTGACGGCGTTCGACGAGCCACTGCTTGATGAGGGACCTGTCCAGGCTGCAGACGAGGAAGCGGCGGAAGAGTCCACCGAAGAAGCCGCTGAAGAAGCTGCATCGGACGAAGAGGCCGGAGACACCGAGTGAGGATCGCGGTGCGCACTGTCTCGCTTGTTGCGGCAACGATCCTGTTGTCGGCGTGTGGCATGTTCGACAAGGACGAAGACAAGGAGCTCGAACCGACCGAACTGGTCGACATTGAAACCAAGATCGACGTGCGGCGTGTGTGGAGCACGAATATTGGCCGCGGCGCCGAATTCCTCAGGGTCGCCTTGCAACCCGCCGGCGATGGCACCCGAATCTACGCGGCGAGCCGTGACGGCAATGTTGTGGCGCTCGATCCCGAAAGCGGCAAGACGATCTGGCGTACTGAGCTGGACATCGAGCTGTCCGCTGGACCCGGTGTTGGCGAAAATATCGTCGTCGTCGGTGCTGCTGACGGTGACCTGGTGGCATTTCAAGCCGACACGGGTGTCGAGTCCGGCCAGTTGCTGTGGGCGCGTGAAGTCTCGACCTACGAGGGCGTATCCGCGGACTGGAATAATCTCTATACCGTGGACGAGGAAGGCGTCGTCATCGCAATGACGCGTCGCACCGGGGACGAAAGCTGGCGCCAGAGCTCGTTAATCCGGCGAGAGCCGACCGTGCCTGTCCCATTCCAGACGACAGTGGTCGTTGGCGACCTCGAGGGCTACCTGCACTTTTTCAACAATTTTGACGGCGACCCGGTTGCACGCTTGCGTGCCGGCAACAAGGCGGTATCCGTTGAGCCCGTCGTCTATGGCGACCAGTTGTTCGTGCAAGGCGACGACGGCAGTGTTTCCGCCTACCGCATTCGCCAGGCGGAACGTCCGGGCAACGCGCCCGAGATTTCAGACGACGACGCCTGACGATACAGGTGCGCTGCCATGCTTCCCGTCATTGCCCTGATCGGCCGACCGAATGTCGGCAAGTCGACGCTGTTCAACCGGCTGACGCGATCGCGTGACGCGCTTGTCGCGGACTACCCGGGACTGACGCGCGACCGCCAGTACGGCTTCGGCAAACTTGGTCCCATTCCCTACCTTGTCATCGATACCGGTGGCGTCGCCGGCGGTGAAGAGGGCATCGACGAACGCATGGTCGAGCAAACTGTGCGTGCGCTCGGTGAGGCAGACGCGGTACTCGTCATGGTCGATGCCCGCGAAGGGCTGACTGCCGCCGACGAACATGTCGCCGACCTCGCCCGCAGGAGCAACAAGAAAGCCTGGCTCATCGTCAACAAGGCGGAAGGACTCGACACCGCCGTTGCGGGCAGCGAGTTCCACGCGCTGGGCGTCGGCGAGCCAGTGGCTGTTTCTGCCGCGCATGGCGACCATATCAGTGCACTCATGGAGGCTGTGCTCGCTGAATTCGACCTTGGCGAGGAAGAACCCGTACCTTCCTACGACGATGACGAACATGCGCTGCGCATTGCCGTAGTCGGTCGACCCAATGTCGGCAAGTCGACACTGATCAACCGTCTAATTGGCGAGGACCGTCTCGTCGTGTACGACCAGCCCGGTACGACGCGCGACAGCGTCTCGGTGCCGTTTGAGAAAAACGATCGCAAGTATGAATTGATCGACACGGCCGGCATTCGGCGCAAGTCGAAGGTTCACGAGGCCATCGAGAAGTTCAGCATTGTCAAAGCGCTGCAGGCGATCGATCGTGCTGAAGTTGTTATCGCGGTGCTCGATGCGCACGAAGGCGTGACGGAACAGGACGTAAGCCTGCTCGGGTTGATACTTGAGCGTGGCCGCTCGCTGGTCGTCGTGACCAACAAGTGGGATGGCATGTCTGCGGAGGACCGAAAACATGTCCGCGACGATCTCGACCGCCGGCTGCCATTCCTCGACTTCGCTGAGCGTATTACGATTTCGGCACTGCATGGCACGGCAGTTGGTGATGTGTTGCCGGCCGTTGAGCGCGCATTCAAAGCTGCGGTCAGCGATATTTCGACAAACGACCTCACACGTGAACTGGAGGCAGCGGTTACAGCTCATCCGCCGCCGATGATCCGCGGACGGCGCATTCGTCTCCGTTATGCGCATCAGGGCGGACGAAACCCGCCGGTGATTGTCATACACGGCAACCAGACCGAAAAAGTGCCCGAAGCCTACCGGCGCTACCTGATCAATCGCTTCCGCAAGGCGTTCAAGCTCAAGGGCACGCCGGTCAGGCTGGCGTTCAAGACCGGTGACAACCCGTACAAGGGCAAGCGCAACAAGTTGACCCCCCGACAGGAGCGCCGCCGAAAACGGCTAATGAAGCGCGTCAAGAAATAGAAAACCGTGCTATAACAAGCACATGGGACCCGCCACCAAAACCATAACGCTCGACGGGCGTTTCCAGATGCACCGCGCCGGCTACCTCGAGTCGCCGACCTTGGCCTATGAAACCTGGGGCAAGCTGAGTGAAAAAGGGGACAATGCGATCCTTATTTTCAGCGGCCTGTCGCCGTCGGCGCATGCCTCGTCATCTGCCGAGGATCTTTCCGACGGCTGGTGGGAAGACATGATCGGCCCGGGCCTGCCTCTGGATACCAATCATTTCTATATCATTTGCGTCAATTCACTGGGCAGTTGTTTTGGCTCGACCGGTCCCGCGTCAGTCAATCCTGAAACCGGCGAGGTTTACCGGCTGACATTCCCGGTGCTCACGCTGGAAGATGTTGCCGAAGCCGCTTATCGCGTCGTGCGCGAACTGGGCATCGACCAGCTGCACACGATCATCGGCAGCTCGATGGGTGGCATGAGCGGGCTGGCGTACTGCGTCAATCACGCGGATGCTGTGCGCAATTTCATCTCCATCTCGTCTGCCGCCCGCGCCGAGCCGTTTTCAATTGCCGTGCGATCCCTGCAACGCGAAATCATCCGCTGCGACCCGAAGTGGGATAACGGCAACTACGATTTCGATGACCCACCCATCCAGGGGCAGCGGCTGGCCCGCAAGCTCGGTATGATGACCTATCGCTCTCCGGAAGAATGGGTGCAGCGCTTCGGACGTCAACGCACGACCGCGACGCAGGAAAAGGTCAATGACCCGTTCAAGATCGCATTCTCCGTCGAGTCCTATCTCGAGAATCATGCCAACAAGTTCAGTGGCGGTTTTGACCCGAACAGCTACCTGTACCTGTCCCGCGCGTCGGACCTGTTTGACCTTGCCGAACATGGCGGCTCACTCAAATCGGGTTTCAAGCGTATGAAACTGCAACGCGCACTCGTGATTGGCGTAACAACAGACATCCTGTTCCCGGTCCACCAGCAGCATGACCTGGCTGCAGGCCTGGCCGAGGTGTGTGCCGATACACGCATGGTCGAACTGGACTGTATTCGCGGCCACGACTCGTTCCTGGTCGACATGGACGCGTTCCGTCCTGTTATCTGCGAGTTCTTCGAGGGCGACTGCGACTAAATTTTGGGAGCGGCATTAGCCGCGAAACTGATATGTCCGAAGGCAAGCGACGCCATACGATCAACTGGGGCCAGGCATTTGCCGAGGTAATCCTGATCGTAATTGGTGTCGCGCTTGCACTTGCTGCTGATGACTGGGCCGACCGGCATCAGGAGCGGGCCGAAGAGCAGGAGTACCTGGTTCGGCTACAGTCCGAGTTTCTCGAAAACAAGGTCAGCCTTGAAATGGCGCTGCAGGAGATTCGCAACAACATTGAC
>JARRLQ010000110.1:0-4032 GCA_037386905.1 Woeseiaceae bacterium | reverse complement strand
TCCTCGTAATCCAGAGACAGGATGAGTGCCAGCGGATCCAGTCTCTTCATGAACGACAGCGAGCCGGTAAGCGAAGAAAAACCACCCCCGAGCACAACGCCGTCGTCATCTTCTGAGCCATTGCCAGCGTTCCATACTATGCGGCCGACCACGTCGGGTGTGTGAGCGCTCTCACGCCACAGTGTTTTGGATACTCCAACCACAAAGTCGCCGGTGCCGCGTCCTGTCTGGCTGATCGCATCAGTCGAACCCGACAAGACTGACAGCGCGGAGTCCTCGGTTACCGAGAGATACGGGATGGAAAACTCTAACTGACTGTCGAACGGTAATCCGATGCGGCCCGTCAATGCCAGGCTATAACTTGAGCGGTCAACCCGAACGATGCCAAGTTCATCGCCCGCTCCGACATCCACGATGGTTGCCAATTCAAAATCGCTCACGGCCATGGAGAGCGAGGGCGTCAATTCAAGAGCGCCTCGAGGCAGAAGCAGAACGCCGGCCTGCACCAGGGTACGTTCGAGGGCGCGCTCTGCGGCGACCTCGTCGACGATCAGCCGGCCTGTGTCGGAGCGGCGCGATGTCTGCCGGGGGGAGTCATCGCGACGCAGCGGAGGAATCTCGTCTTTCCCGGTTGATTTGTTCTGCAACTGGCTTTCAAGCACCGCAAGTTGGTCTTGCAAGTCGGCGACAGAGCGTTGAAGTTCGATGATGACGGCGTTACGTTCGGCGAGTTGTGCCTTGAGGTCCTCATAATCAGTTGGCGCGTCTTGCGCCTGCGAATAGGTGGGGAGCACGCCGATTAACAGCATCAATCCGAGAATGGTGGGATATTGGGGTTTCAACATTTCGCCAGTTCCTTGCCGCAACTGCAGCATCCAGTGTCTGCGCTATTGGTCCGGGGCTGGATGTAGCCGGTTCGGGTGGGTCAGCCCATCAGTGTGTTCCACGTAGAATCCGACCCTCCCGACTTCCGGGAACGATAGCCACAAGCGTTCGAAACGGGTGCGTGACATCTTTCGATTGCCGAAGGCAGGATCGGCAAGCAAGACACGACCGTCCTGGACACCCTGAAAAACCACGAAGTGCTGATAGCCGTGCATCGATATAGGCACGATTATCGGCGCATACTCAACGAGACTTTCGAAGTTCAGCTGCCCCAGTCCGACACCGTTGTATCCGCGGCCGTCAACAAATCGTTTCATGTCGAGCAAAGAGAATCCCTGTCGGTACGTGACGATCGCCGGGTTTTCGATATATTCGTCGCGCCCCATCATGCCGATTGCAATGTCCCTCTCGGAGACAGGGTCGCCGTGCTGATAGTTCAGGATTGTAGCCAGCGCCGCCGCACCGCAACTGAGGTCCCATTGCTGGATGACGACATTGTTTTCCCTGATTTCGATTAGCGATCGGACAGGGGCGCCGTATTGCGCATTACCGTGCTCGGCAAAGGCAGCGAACCATAGCGCGACGACCATAAGGGAGAAGGGTCGCAGACTGTCTACTAACCTGGCGCGTTGGCGTGTCATGGCAGCCTTTTCGCTTGATTGCTCACTTGTCGCCCAACAAAAAAAGCCCTCGCCGGAAGTGCGAGGGCTTCGTTTACCGGCAACTATCTTCGGAACCTGTTAGTCGCTGGGAATGGGATGCGCGCCGGCAAGGGCAGCTTCCACGAGTGCCTTGGCACCGCCAGCATAGTTCGAATGCACAGAGGTACCCTCTTTCTTAGCCGGTCCGACCAACTGACCAAACGATTTGCCGACAACATCGATAAGCGTCTTGCCGTAACCTGCAGCAGTGATGCTATCCATCTGCGCCTCGGTCAGCGTCATGGGCTTGGATTCCGTGGACGCGCTGTCTTCAGCGATCGCCGGGCCGGCAACGAGCAGAGCGGCGGTGACTCCGATTGCAAACTTCTTCATGATTAATCCTCCTGACGTTTAAGTTTTTGCGTTTCACCTAACGAGCTAAGAGACTGCGGGAACGCCGATGCAACATCAACCCGAGTTACGTAAAGTTACAATTTCCATAATGCGTCCATGCGAAGAAATCGCCTGGCGCGGCTACCTTCCCTGGGCCGAGGCGGACGGCATCGTGCTGGCTTTCCCACAGGTCAGAAAAAGTATTGCCGCGCCAATGAGTCCGCACGGCTGCTGGGACTCATGCGGCTGCACGGGTGACGACTATGCATTGCGCACCGGAAAGCAGCAGCCAGTAGTGGTCAACTGGATTCATTCGCTCGTGAACTGACCTCTTTCCCGCGGGCTCAAACCGAACAACCAAGGAGTACCCATGAACTGTGGACAATCCGTCATCGCGATTACGGGCGCCGGTGGCGGTCTCGGCGCCGCCATGGCAAGGCGGCTTGCGGGGCAGGGCGCTCGCCTGGCTCTGCTCGACAATCGGGCCGAAATGCTCGACGAACTGGCGTCCGGTCTGGATGCGGCGGAACAGGACGTGCTGCTTTTGCCTTGCGATGTCAGCAAGGAAGCGGTCGTCGACGACACCTTCGCTAAGATCGCCGGACATTTTGGCGGGCTCGATGTTCTGGTCAACAACGCCGGGATTACTCGCGATGCATTGACGCTCAAGTTCCGCGACGGTGAACTCGTCTCGCGCATGTCGCTTGCAGACTGGCAGGCAGTGATCGATGTGAACCTGACTGGCGTATTCCTGTGTGGCCGTGCGGCTGCCGAGCAAATGATCCGTGCCGGCCGCGGCGGCCTGATCATCAATATCTCGAGCATTTCCAGCGCCGGTAACATGGGGCAAGTGAACTACTCAGCGACGAAAGCAGGCGTCGCTGCTATGACCGTCGCATGGGCGAAGGAGTTCGCGCGCTACGGCATCCGTGTCAACACGATCTCACCCGGCTTCATCGGCACGGAGATGGTGCGCTCGATGAAGCCGGAGGCACTGGCGAAGCTCTCGGCGATGATCCCGACAGGGAGGATCGGCGAGCCGGACGAGATCGCCCATACCGTGCAATTCCTCATCGAGAATGACTATGTCAGCGGCCGCAATATCGAGGTCGACGGCGCACTGAGGCTATAACGGAATCTCGTAAGGTTCATTGGGCCCGACACGCATATACTGGGACGGTCATGGATGCTTACCTCGCGATGTTGCTTTACACGACGGCCAGCGGTTCGTGCATCCTTGCCGGGGGATTACTGGCGCGCGTCGAGAAAATCCGGCCGCTCTGGCTGGAGCAGGAGTTACGGCACACGATAATTGCATTCGGTGGTGGCACCTTGATCGCCGCGGTTGCTTTCGTGCTGGTGCCCGAGGGACAGGTGTATTTCGGCTCGCCGATACTCGGCGTAATACTCTTCCTGGCAGGCGGCGTCGCGTTCATGCTTGTCGAGCGTCAACTGGCAGCCGGGAAACAACACTTGCCTCAGACGCTCGCAATGCTTCTCGACTTCGTGCCCGAATCTTTGGCGATGGGTGGCATGTTTGCGCTCGGCTCGCCTGGAGCGCCCCTGCTCGCACTCCTGATCGGCCTGCAAAACCTGCCGGAAGGTTTCAATGCGTATCGTGAAATCCTGTCTGCTGCTCGTCATCGTGCACGACGAACGTTACTGATCATGGGCCTGTTAATCCTGGCCGGTCCGATTGCAGGCATGCTTGGCTGGCACGTCGCGGCGAGATCTCCCGATGTCGTCGGCGCAACGATGCTCTTCGCCTCGGGTGGAATCCTGTACTTGCTTTTCCAGGACATCGCACCCCAGTCGCGGCTGGAACGCCATTGGGCTCCGACGCTGGGTGCGGTCGTCGGTTTCTGCGTCGCAATGGTTGCGGACTTCCTGATAATCGGTCATTGAGATGCTACTATCCTGGCAACGAGCGCCGATGCGCTTGCGCGCAGACCAGGCGCCCGAGACCCGCCGTTACTACCGGAAAGAGGAGGTAACTTTGGGTATGTTCGACAAATGGTTCGGCGGCAAGCAGGACTATCCGCCCCTTCCCGCCGATAACGAAGCCATGGCGAAACTCGACGAGATGAAGGCGCCGCTGGAGGAACTCGCCGAG
>JARRLQ010000109.1:0-7458 GCA_037386905.1 Woeseiaceae bacterium | reverse complement strand
GCGATGAAGCCGGGCAGGTTCCAGGCCGGGTAACCCGCGTTGTCCTTGTAAAGGGCAATCACGTCGTATTGCTGGTTCTTCACGAGGAAGTAGTCGACGATCATGATGCCCGCGATCGGCCCGAGCAGGCTCGAGTAACCGATGAGCCAGTTCGAATACAGGCCTTCGACAGACACATCAGTTTCTATCCAGCCAAGCTTCTTCAGCAGCTCCCAGCTCATGAGCGCGATGCCGATAATGCCGGTCAGGATCACGCCTTTGTTCTCGTCGATAATCCTGGGCGCCAGGTTCTGGAAGACGTTGGTTGGTGACACGATGTTGGCGGCCGTATTTGTCGAAATGGTCGCAAGGATGATGACGAACATTGCGAGCACGACCCAGAAGGGACTTTCGATACGGCCAATCAGGTTGATGGGATCGGATACTGTCTGACCGACGAGCTCGAACGAAGCGGCGGTCAGCACCACGCCCAGACCTGCGAACAGGAACATGGTCAGCGGCAGCCCGATGATCTGGCCGATGACCTGCGAGCGCTGTGAGCGGGCGTAGCGGCTGAAATCGGGTATGTTCAGCGACAACGTTGCCCAGAAACCGACCATGGCGGTCAGGGCGGCAAAAAAATAGCTCCAGATCGATGTAGCCTCGGGTCGCGTTGCCGGTGTTGCGAGAACCTCGCTGATCGAGATCTTGGGCATGGCCCAGACAATCAATCCGATTGCGACCGCGAGCAGCAATGGCGCCGCCCATGCTTCGAGGTGCTTGATCGATTCCGAACCGCGAATCACGATGGTGATGTTGGCTGCCCAGAAAATGAAGAAGCCGAGTACTTCACCGAGACCGCCCAGCGCTGCCCAGCCATCGAACAGTGCGGATAGCAGCAGGTGAATTGCGATCCCGCCGAACAATGTCTGAACTCCAAACCAGCCACAGGCGACAAGCGCGCGAATCAGTGACGGCACATTCGAACCGATGATGCCGAACGATGCTCGTAACACGACCGGGCAGGGGATGCCGTAGCGTGTGCCTGGGTAGGCGTTCAGCGTCAGTGGTATGAGGACGATGATGTTCGCGATCAGGATCGTCCACAGGGCTTCAGAGACCGACAGGCCGAAGTATGCTGTCAATACACCACCAAGCGTGTATGTCGGCACGCAGATCGCCATGCCGACCCACAGCGAGGCGACGTTCCAGCGCGACCAGGTGCGCTGTTCGGCCCGTGTCGGTGCGATGTCGTCGTTGTAGCGGGGGCTGTTCCGGAGATCGTCGCCGACGTCGAGCTCGATGTGCTCGCCGACTGTGCGAAGCGTGCTCGTGGACTCAGTCATCCGTTAGCAGACCGTAAGTCTCGGGGCGCCGGTCGCGGAAGAACTGCCACAGGTTGCGCACTTCGCGCACCATGTCGAGGTCGATCTCGTGTACGAGTAACTCGTCATCGCCGTAACTCGCCTGCGCTTCGATCGTGCCACGCGGGTTGACGATGTAACTCGAGCCGTAGAACTCTCCCATGTTGTGCGAAGTTGCCCATGGTTCTTCCGAGCCGACGCGATTGATCGCTCCGATGAACACGCCATTGGCCGCGGCCGATGCCGGTTGCTCGAGTTCCCACAGGTACTTGCTGAGACCGGCAACCGTCGCAGAAGGATTTACGATGTACTCTGCGCCATTCAGTGCGAGCGCGCGCCACCCTTCCGGGAAATGCCGGTCGTAGCAAATATAGACACCGAGCTTCAGGTAGGCAGTGTCAAATACCGGCCAGCCGGAATCGCCGGGCTTGAAGAAGAACTTCTCGTAAAACCCCGGGTCGACCTGTGGGATGTGCGTCTTGCGGTACTTGCCCATGAAGCTGCCGTCGGCGTCGATGACGGCGGCGGTATTGTAGTAGACGCCCGGCATTTCCTCTTCGTAGATCGGCACGACAATGACCATGTTGTGCTTCTTCGCATACTCCTGCATGAGCTTTGTCGTGTGGCCGTCGGGAATGCTCTCGGCCGCCGCATACCATTTGCGGTCCTGGCTCGGGCAGAAATACGGTTGTGTGAAGACTTCCTGGAAACACAGGACCTGCACGCCCTGGCTGGCCGCGTCCTCGATGTACGGGATATGCGCCTCGATCATCGCATCGCGAATCGCCTCGGGCTGCATCGTGCCATCGCCCTTGAGCGACATCTGGATCAGGCCGCACTTTACTTTCGCCATGGTATTCCCCCTTTTTTCAACATGTTAGCAAATTCAGTCAGTAAAAGAGGTCCAGGAACCATGCATCGGGCCCGGAACGATGTACCAGCCATTGCCCCACAGGTGTCGATGGTCGGCAACGATCTGCGCGCGACTCTGCTTTGTCGCCGGCTCCGTGCAGGGGCCGTAGAGTTTCGTGCGAACACAGGGCATGAAATCGCCGAGATCATCACCGAATAGCATGATGATGCGATGCGTTTGTGCAATGTGTTCGCGGCGTGCGATTTTTGCCCGGTCCCAGCCATTTTCATTGGCAAGCAATACGTGTTCCACATCGGTTTCGATGCCGAGTTCGCCGATATCGCGCACGGTCTCGGCTTTTTGAGGACACGGGTCCGGGCCGTTGTCGCGGTTGGCGCACGGGCGGTTAGTCACGAAAAAGACGGTTACTCCGGCATCCTGCGCCGCTTTGACGAATTGCGCGACGCCCGGTACAGGATCTGACTGGTGTTCGTCATTCCACTTCTCGAGTTTCCACTGCGCCATAGGCCGCTCAAATGCCATCTGGAACCTGGCATTGCTTATCGTAGTTTCATCGACGTCCAGAATCACCGCAGGCGGCAGTCCTTCGACATCATACTGGCCGGGCTGGGCTGTCCACGCCGTATCTGCAAGAAAACGCGGCAAGTCGGCTGCCGCCGATTGGTAGGTCTGGGTGGTAATCGCGCCGTATTCTGCTGCGTGATTTACCCATAACAATGCGAGGTCATTTTGTGGAGAATGAGTCACGGTTGCCTGCGTTGAACAGGCTGCGCTCAACATTGCCGTAAACGAGACCATGAAGAATCGAATTGCCATCTATAGGTTCCTGCTTCCGATTATCCTGATGATTGCGGGCTGCCCCGCGACCCCCGAGTCTACTGCAGACGAATCTGCGGGGCTTACCTTTATTCACCTCAACGATACGTATCGTGTCGGTGCCGTGGAGGACGGCAAGCGCGGAGGATTCGGCAGGGTAGTCACCGTGATTCGCGAATTGCAGGGCGAAGGGCGCGAGGTGCAGCTCCTGCACGGCGGCGACTTCATGTACCCGTCCCTGGAGAGCCAGCTGTGGAATGGCATGCAGATGGTCGAGGCGATGAATTACCTGGACGACCTGGCGCCAATGTATGTCACGCTCGGCAATCACGAACTCGATCGCCGCACGCCAAAGCACCTGGTCAACACCTCATCAACGCCGTCAAAGCTTCGCGATTCGACTGGATCAGCGACAACATCAGGTTCGATACGGGCGACAAGGATGTCGATGCCGCACTAAGAACCGCATTTACCTTCGAGGCTGCGGGCAAGACTTTTGGTGTGTTTTCGGTAACGCTGCACGCGGTCGATGGCGGCAATGACCGGGATTATGCGCCTGTCGACGGCGACTACCTGGGAACCGCGAAACGTGTCATCGGAGAGCTGGAGCAGGCGGGCGTGGATGCGATCATTGGCCTGACCCATGTGCACCTGTGGACGGACGTGGAGATGGCGAATCTCAAGGCCGAGCACCCGAAGCTGGCATTTATCGTCGGCGGCCACGAACACGAACCGCAGTTTCATCCGGGCTCTGCCACCAGTGCGCCGGTCATGAAAGGCGCATCGAATGCGCGCGTCATCTGGCGCATCGATGTGGACTTCGATGCACACGGGTTGCCGGTCATCGAGGCTGATGTCATGGAGATGGGCGTCGGTATAGAGCCCGATGCGGATTACGCGTCGATCGAGCACAAGTGGCGTGACCGCCTGCTCGAAAAATTCCCGTTCCTCGAGGCGCGGGTCGGCACCGCGAGTTTCCCGATGGATGCCACTGAAGAAACAGTGCGCAATCGCGAGACGGCGTGGGGTAACTTCCTCGCGGACCAGATGCTGGGGGCGTTCGGCGAGCCGGCTGCGGACTTTGCGTTCATCAACAGCGGCTCGATGCGTATCGACGACTATGTCGTCGATGACATCACGTTCGAAGACATTGCACGAACCTTCGGATTTTCTTCCTTCCTGCGCTACGTCTCAATGACGGGCGATGAGTTTCGGCAGATGATGGAAGCCGGGTTTCGCGGAGATGGGTCGAGCCAGGGTTACTTCCCGCAGATTGCAGGTTTTCGCGTGTGCGTCGATCGATCACGCGAGGAAGGCTCGCGCATCGTCAGCCTGCAGGTCATGCGTGAGGACAAGTGGCAGGCAGCCGATGGCGATGCGACATACATGGTCGTAATGCCCGACTTTCTGTACCGCGGTGGGGATGGCTACCAGGTGCCGGAGGGCCGCAAGGGTTCGCGCACCGGCGCAGAACTCAAATACCTGGTGCTGGACGCAATTCTTGCCGCCCAGGCGCAGGGAAGGACCGTGGGGGTCCCCGTCGACCCGGAATCGCGGCGCATCCACCTGCTCGACGCCCCGGGCGCACAATGCTTCTAGTGTTGTTTTTGAGCAACATAACAAATTATTCTGAGTGCGCGTGCATCGCCGGCGATATCCAGGGAAAACAAAGGCTTGAAATCGTTAGTGAAAGTGCTTTAAACACTAATGGTTCAAACGCGTTCACAAAGCCGCAATAAACTTGTCACGCTGTATTCAAAGAGCGACAATACTGTCCATCCTCGGCATGCGTGAGGCTTTGGTGTTGTATTTGTCCGACAACGCTCCCGCCACGGCACGCACGACCAAGAAGAACGTTCAGAACGAATTACAAAGCAGAGGGAAACCGATGAAAAACTTCATAAGTAAGCTATTGCCGCTTGCTGCCATCCTGCTGTTGCCGGCATTTGCACAGGCGCAGGAAACCGGATCGGCAATGCGCGGCCGCATACTGGACCAGGAAGGCAATCCGGTGGCGGGTGCCACCGTAGTGATTACAGACGAACGCACCAACCAGTCCAGAACGCTGCAATCCAACTCGACGGGCACGTTCCTGGCTTCGAACCTGGCAGTTGGTGGTCCGTACCTTGTTACGGTCAATGGCACCGAGCAGACCCGGGTGCCGTCGCTCGGACTGGGTGACACGTTTAACCTGACGATGACCATTGGCGGAGAAATGGAAGAGATCGTCGCGGTTGGCCAGGCCCAGGAGGCCATTGAAACGGCGATTGGTCCCTCGGCAACATTCGGGCTTCGCGACATCGACGCTGCCGTGGCATTCGATCGTGACATCAAGGAAGTCTATGCGATGGATCCGCGTATGAGCATCGACTTCGATCGTGGCACGCAGGTGAACTGCATGGGCAAACACCCGCGCTTCAACAGCGTCACGCTGGACGGCGTAAGCCACAATGACCGCTTCGGCCTCAACAACAATGGCTATTCAACGGCGACCGGTATGCCGTTCCCGTACGACGCGATCCAGATGGTGTCGGTCGAGCTGGCTCCGTTCGATCCGAAGTACGGTGGTTTCTCGGCCTGTAACATCAACGCCGTAACGAAGAGCGGCACCAATGAATTTGTTGCCAACGCGTTCTACGAGTTCACGGACCAGAGCCTGATCAACGACAAGCTCGACGGTCAGGACCTCTCGTCGCCCGACGACTACAAACGTGAAAAGATGGGCTTCAGCCTCGGCGGCCCGATCATCCAGGATCGCCTGCATTTCTTCGCCGCGTACGAAGAAACAGAGCAGCCGCTGTTCGTCGCAATGGGTTATGCTGGCTCGGGTAATGGCGACGAGCGCCCGTGGCTGTCACAGTCCGAGTTCGACGCGATCGAAGCTGCGGCCCAGACGAACTGGGGCTATGACACGGGTGGCCTGCCGGGTAACGGCTCGCTCGAAAGTGAGCAGTACATGGTTCGCCTCGACTGGCAGATCAACGGCGACCACACCCTGACGGGTATCTACAACTACTATGACGGCTTTCAGACAAACGCGTCTGATGATGACTCGGACGAGTTCGAGTTTGCCAATCACTACTACATCAAGGGCGCTGAGTCCGAGACGACGACATTGTGGCTGGACTCGCAGTGGACTGACGCATTCTCGACGCAGGTCTACTACACCGATACACGCATGAACGACTCGCAGGTCACCGTCGGCCCGAAGGAGATGGGCGATCACCAGATCGAATTCAACTGTGGTACGGTTTACCTGGGCGCCGATGACTCTCGGCAGGCAAACCGCCTGTTCACGGATGCCTCGTTGCTGAAGCTGTCTGGCCTCTGGCTGGCAGGCAACCATGCGTTCTCCGCGGGCTACGAGCGCGAGGAGCTGCGCGTCTTCAACATCTTCGTGCAGCACTCCAACGGCGGCGAATGGGACTACTGGGATGATTCGGACGGCAATGACGCGGCCTGCGATCTTCTCGATGCGCAGGGCCGTCATGACGACGCGAACTGCGGTACGAGCGGTCTCGACAAGTTCATCCTCGGCCGTCCGAGCCGTGTTTACTACGGCAGTGGTGGCACATCGAACAACCCGATCGATGCAGCAGCCGATTACACCAATGTCCAGAACTCACTGTATTTGCAGGATGAGATCTATTTCCCTGAGAGCGACTTCACGCTGACGGCCGGCCTGCGTTTTGACTGGTTTACGAGTGACGATTCGCCGAACTACAATGACGCGCTGTCGACGGCTATCGGCATTCGCAACGATGAGGGCCTCGATGGTTTGAACATCCTGATGCCGCGTGTCGGCTTCAACTGGGGCTTCAGTGACACGCTGACGCTGCGCGGTGGTGCTGGCCTGTTCTCGGGCGGTAACCCGAATGTCTGGTTGTCCAACGCCTGGAGTAACGATGGTGTGACTAACGTCCAGGTCCGCGAGACCTACGGCGGCAGCGAACTTGTTTATCCGGGTGGTGATATTCCCCTGACGCAGACGATGGGCGGTGGCCTGGTGCCCACCTCGTTGTACCAGGACGTTGCAGCGACGGGACCGGATAGTGGCTCGACCGATTTTACGAACCTGCTGGATCCCGACTACGAGATGCCGCGCGAATGGACATACGCGTTGGGCGCCACGTGGGATATGCCGTGGGGTGGATGGTCTGTTGACTTCGACTACATGTACACAGTCCTGAAGAAAGGCGCGATTTACAAGGACGTGTCGCAGGAGATCCAGGGCCAGACGTCAGCCGGTGCGCCGATCTATGGCCTGATTCCGGGTGGGGGCGAAGGCAACCTGATGCTGACCAATGCCAGCAAGGACAGCACGGCAGAGGTGATTTCGGCAACGTTCCGCAACAGCTGGGACTTCGGTCTCGACATGTTGGTCGGCTACGCCTGGACCGATGCGCGCGATGTCAGCCCGATGAC
>JARRLQ010000108.1:0-4214 GCA_037386905.1 Woeseiaceae bacterium | reverse complement strand
CGACGACGTTGACGTCGTTGCCATTGCCAAAGATTGCATCGCCGTTGCTGCCATCCACGATGAATGAGTTGGCGTCGACGGTTGTCGCGTCGACCTCGCGGTCGAAGCCAACGACGATCTGTGTCGGCCCGGTTTGCAGATCTACGCCAGGCATCGGCGTGATCGTCGTTACACGAATCGGGTTGTTGGGCACTACGGTGTCATCCATCGCGCCGTCGGTAATCCACTGCCGTATGACATTGATGTCGGCCTGGTCCATCGGCCCGCTCGGCGGCATCTGGCCACCACTGGCGCCTGGCCCCTCGAGCTTCGTGATCAGGTAGCTCATGTCCGGGTTGCCCGGGTTGACGCGTTGCACGCCGGCGTCCTGGCTGGCCGCGATGCCAACAAGGTTCGCATAGCTGGCTGTTGCCTCGAGATTCAGGTTGGCCGCCATCGTGCCGCCGTTGTGACAGCCGCCCGTCGCACAATCCGGCGTAAACACGGCCGCCTGGATTTCCGAGAAGTTCGGTCCGAATCCTGCCGGTGGTGGTGGCGGCGGCGGGGGAGGTGGCGGCGGCGGAGGCGGCGCGTTGCGGTTGAACTCGTCGACGGCGTCATCGTAAGAACCCAGGTTACAACCCGCCAGCACGCCCACCGACAGGAGGCATACAAGGATCGCCTGGATAGATTGTTTGACCGTCATTAACTCGCCGCGCCCACGAAATTGCTCCCCCGATAATACGGGCTGGGGGCGGTCAAATCGTGACGGCTATCACACTACTGCGTGTCGCAACCCGGCGACAACACTCGCTTAAAGGGGTTTTCGCCCGCGGCAATAGCCCTGTCGCATCTCGCCCGATTCACAAACGACAACCATCGATCGCCAGTCCTCGACAAAATGGTCGGCACTTTCCTGCCCCAGCAGCTCGACCATGCGCGGGTAAAGGTCACCCCTGATCAACTCGTATTCGCGCCGACTCTCGGCGCGGTACCAGCCGGATGCGTCGCTGGTTTCGACATCCACCAGGCCGGCGGCTTCGAACATCGACTGAAACTGGTCGAGCGTCCTCATGTCGAAAGTCAGTTCCTCCATCTTGATCCAGTACAGCATGTCTTCGGAGTATTCCCGCCCAGCACGCATCCACTCGTAGACAGTCAGGATGCCGCCGGGTTTGAGGACGCGAGCGCAGTCCTTGACGAGATCTTCTGAATGACTCGTCTGTGTTAGCGCTCCAGATGAGAGAGCGATGTCAAATGACTCGTCATCGAATGGCAGCCGACCTGGCGCTACAGTCACAAATTCACATCGATCCTGGAGACCGTGCCGGACCGCCGCTGCCCTGGCCCGCTCGACCAACGGGGATTCGAGGTCGATGCCAACGACGCTGGCGCCATGTGTGCGCGCCATCTCGAATGCAGGGCCACCGATGCCGCAACCTACGTCGAGGACACGTTTACCCTGCGGGCTGGTCCCTTCGAGCAGCCTCGCGACATTGCCGGGTCCGCCTGGCGCCATGTAGCCCTCGCCCCAGATGAGCTCGAGCATGGCAACCATGTTGTCGTGGTATTCGTTTTCGTGCGTGCTCACGCGTAGTGAGGATACACAGGCTGGTACATGTAGTCCCTAATATCGGCCATGATGTCCTCGGGCCGCTCCTTGTCGGTATAGCCCCTGTCGTAAGCGATGCTGGCGACGGCATACGCAATATGAGCCGACACTTCACGAATTCTCGATAACGGTGGGTATACCCGGCCGCGCTCGAGGTCATGTGCCGTTACCAGGTTGGCAAGGGCATGTGCCGCTGCGAGGAACATGTCGTCGGTCACGACCCTCGACCGGCTGACAATGGCGCCCAGGCCCACGCCGGGGAAGATATAGGCGTTGTTACCCTGGCCCGGCACTAACACCTGGTTGTTGATCTTGACCGGGTCGAACGGGCTGCCGCTCGCAAAGATGGCGCGGCCCTCGCTCCAGGTGTATGCCTGTTCTGCCGTGCACTCTGCCTTTGAAGTCGGGTTCGACAGCGCGGAGATCAGCGGTCGCTCATTGATCTCGGCCATTGCCTCGATTATTTCCTTCGTAAACGTCTGTGGCTGTCCGGACAGCCCGAGAATCGTAGTCGGCTCCAGCATCTTGACCGCTTCGAGGAAGCTGTCCGTGAATTCGCCCTCGTGAGCGTACGGTTTCTTGTGCTCGGGCAGGTTCTCTCGCGATGCGACCAGCAGGCCGGTCGAATCGACGAACCAGCACTGCTTGCGGGCCTCGTCAGGCGCTATGCCCAGTTCGCCGAGCGCAGCGACGAATGCGTCCGCGATGCCGATCGCAGCCTCGCCCGCGCCGAGGAACAGAATCTTCTGGTCTTCGAGTTTGCCGCCCGTGATGCGCAGCGCCGCGATGATGCCTGCGACCGTGACGGCCCCCGTGCCCTGGATGTCATCATTAAACAGGCAAACCTTGTCGCGATATTGTTCGAGCAGGCGAAACGCGTTGGTATTGCCGAAGTCTTCGAGCTGGATCAGAACTCCAGGAAAGGCTTCGGTTGCAGCCGTGATGAACTCTTCGATGAGTTCGTCGTACTGCTCGCCGCGGACCCGCTTGCGCTCCAGCCCGTTGTACAACGGGTCATCGAGCAGGGCGCTGTTGTTCGTGCCAACGTCGAGCATGACAGGCATGCAGTGTGTCGGGTGAATACCGGCACATGCCGTGTACAGGGCCAGCTTGCCGATCGGTATGCCCATACCGTCGGCGCCGAGGTCTCCGAGGCCCAGGATACGTTCGCCATCGGTGACGACGATTATCTTGGTATCCCGGTGTGGCCAGTTCTGCAGGATTTCCCGAACGTGGCCCTTGTCCTCTATGGATACATAGAAGCCGCGGGACTGCCGAAAGATGTGCTGGAACTCCTGGCAGGCCTGGCCGACCGTCGGCGTATAGATGATCGGCATCATCTCTTCGATGTTGTTCATCACTACGCGGTAGAACAGCGTCTCGTTGCGGTCCTGCAGCGACACGAGATACAGGTAGCGTTCGAGGTCAGTCGGCTTCTCGCGAATATTACTGAGTACCCTGAGTTCCTGCTCCGCAGGCGAGTGCACCCTGGGCGGCAGCAGGCCGCGCAGGCTCAGGTATTCGCGCTCAGCTTCAGTGTAGGCAGTGCCTTTATTTCGAACCGGGTCATGGAGAATTTTGACGCCCCGGTACATTGCAGAAGGTGCATGGTCGTCCACGGCAACAGGTCCCGAGTTGGAGGGAAACTGAGTACAAAATACGACGGTTTGTCAGGGCTTTATATGCCGGATTCCACGTAGATAGGATGCCGTATATGCACAGGCTGCCGAGCGGTCTAGGATGGCGATATCGGGCTCAAATCGGGTCCGGCCAGAGGGTAGAGCAATGACTGATATGACCAATCTCCTGTTGCAGTCCTCGCTGGGCGCCGAGCTGTCCGAGGAACAGGCCGATGCGCTCGGTAGACTCATGACATCTAGCCGGCTTGGCGACGGTGAGTACCTGATCTCGGAAGGCACGGCCGATGACACGCTGTACGTGCTGCTCGAAGGCAAACTCGAGGTCATCAAGCATGCCGGCGGCAACGACGAAGTCAGCCTGGCTGTCCTGCGCGACGGCGACCTGGCCGGCGAAATGAGTTTCGTTGATGGCGAGGCGCACACAGTCGGTCTGCGTGCGCTGTGCGACAGTCATGTAATGAGCTTGAAACGCGACGACTTCGAGAAGGTCATCAGCGATCACCCGCAGCTTGCGTATCTCGTTATGCGGGCCGTTACGCGATCTGCGCACCGCATCGTGCATCGCATGAACTACCAGTTCATCGAACTCAACAACTACATCTTCAAGCAGCACGGTCGATATTAGCGCACGAATTGCTGTACAGTCAGCCAACTCGTCGCAATAACAAGAACAACTGAATGCTGCGATCAAACCTGCTGGGCAGGCGCTGGGGGCGCTACCTGTCCTTTGGACTGATGTATGTTTCCGAGGGCATACCGTATGGCTTCACGTCGGTGGCCATGGTTGCCGTTATGCGTACCGAGGGCATCTCGATCTTCCAGATTGGGGCATTCAGTGCCGCCCTGCTCGTGCCATGGTCATTCAAGTGGGCATGGGCGCCGGTAATCGATCTCGTAAAGCTGCACCGCTTTGGTGGTCGCAAGGCGTGGATCCTGCTCTGCACAACGATGATGATCGTTACATTGATCATTACAGCGCTGGT
>JARRLQ010000107.1:0-4410 GCA_037386905.1 Woeseiaceae bacterium | reverse complement strand
TCTCGATACGCTACGGCCAGACGAAACACAAAGACAGATTGATCCAATGACGTATGAGGAGGAACAGGCGGAATGAATCCTCGTTCTGCCAGCGTCCGCTTATGGCCGAATCCAGCCACCCAGAATTAACGAGCACTCAATTTCTGAACGACTGCTATTGGTAAAAGCCGACATTCAAAGCCCTTACTGTCACAAACAAGTCGATCAGGCTCGCAGCATACGAGTCAGCACAAACCCGGCATAGAAAAACGCGAACCCGCCGATCATCGTCGCCACGAGGTAGGCGAACGAGTTCAGCAACTCGTTTCTCTGCAGCATCGTATGTAATTCCATGACGAGCGCGGACAAGGTCGTAAAGCTGCCGCAAAAACCAATCGCGAACAGCAGCCGGTACTGGTCGGGAATGAATCCAGCTTCGTTGAACCAACTGGCCGTTGCGACAAGCTGCGCCACGACACCCATCACGAGGCACCCGAGCAGGTTGGCGCTCAGCGTGCCCCACGGGAACGCAATGTCGCGTTGTATCAGGACGTTCAGTGCGAATCGCGCCATAGCGCCCAGCGCACCACCGATGGCGACGAACACATAAGACCAGAGGACAATGCGCACGAATCAGGCCACGCCGAGTTCTTGTATTGCCTGCCGGTACTCCTGCTCCATGCGCAGTACCAGCTCGCGGGCGGGAAGAATGTCGTCGATATTGCCGACGCCCTGCCCCGCGCCCCAGATATCACGCCATGCCTTCGCCTCGGTGACATCGTTCTTACCGAAGTCCATGGCGCTACGGTCGCCTTCAGGGAGGTTGTCCGGATCGAGACCGGCGTTGCGAATACTATCCTTGAGATAGCTGCCGTGCACACCGGTAAAAACCGGCGTGTAGGTAATGTCTTCGCAGGCGCTGGCGACGATCATTTCCTTGTACTCGGATTTTGCATTAGCCTCAGCGGTGGCGATAAAACGCGTTCCCATGTAGGCGAGATCAGCACCGAGCGCACGCGCGGCCAGCACATCCGCACCACAGCTCATGCTGCCGGACAGGATGATCGTGCCATCGAACTCGCGGCGAATCTCCTTGAGCAGCGCAAACGGACTGACCGGGCCCGCATGGCCGCCGGCGCCCGCACAAACTGCAATTACGCCATCCACGCCCTGTTCGATCGCCTTGCGTGCGTGGCGCATACTGATGACGTCGTGAAACACGAGCCCACCGTAGCCGTGCACGGCCGTCACGATTTCCTCGGGCGGCCTGAGGCTCGTGATGATGATGGGCACTTCGTGACGCACACACACTTCCATATCCGCGAGCAAGCGCGGGTTGCTGGCGTGTGCAATCTGGTTGACGGCAAACGGCGCCACCAGCTCATCCGGGTGTGCCTCGCTGTATTCGGCCAGCGCGTCCTTGATTTGCATGATCCAGCCATCGAGAGCTTCCTGCGGCCGCGCGTTGAGCGCCGGGAAGGAACCGATAATGCCGGCCGTGCACTGGGCAATTACCAGGTCGGGATTCGACACGATGTACATCGGCGCCCCGATCAATGGCAGGCGAAGTTTTCCTTCGAGCGCTGCAGGCAATGTCATCGCTAGTCTCCGTTCCTAAGGCGCTTTTTCAAGCATGAACGACGATTCACAATCAGCAACAAGCACATCGTCGTCCGCGCGCCGGACTTCACCCTTGAGCATGATCAGCCTGCGCCGTTCGTTTTCGATCCAGCCGCGCAGCATCAGCCGCTGACCAACCCGCACGGGCTGACGATAACGAATTTCACACTTGGCCGTGTGCGCCTTGCGACCCTGCTGGTAGAGAATGTTGGCAGTCACGTCATCAAGAATCGTGTAGATGATGCCGCCATGGACGGTGTCGGAGAAACCGACGTGATTTTCGTTGGGTGTGAACTCGGCGGTACAGACATCGCCTTCGACGTCGAAACGGATTTTCAGGCCGATCGGATTATCCACGCCGCAGGCAAAACACATCGGCGCAGCTTCGATTTCTCCTGACATGTACCTCCCCTTACTGAACCTCTTGATCGATCAACAGCTCGACGATGTTGTTTTCGGCCGGCTTCACGACCACAGATCCGAACCAGTCGCCTGGCTGCTGGCCAGGTTGACCGGAAAGAGAAACCCGGGCGACGAGCTCGAACTCCGCAAAGCCCGACAGATTGCGACCAGCAACCATCGACTCACGGTCGCCGAGTTCTACCGCCGATGGCAACTCTGACACGCGACGCCGGGTCACGGCAATGGGCGGCACAGGAACATTTACATCGCGCGCGATGACAAAGACCACGGTGTCCGTGGATATGGCCGCCGCGGCCGCATCCGACAACGACACGTTTGCCCTGACGACCGCCCCGGCACTCAGGCCGGAATCCCCAACTGATGCAGGTTCCGCTGCGGGTGATTCGGTCGATGCGACCGGTGGATGATCTGCCGGGAGCGCTTCACCGCGCCATTCGGCGATACCGCGCCTGATCGTCTCCTGGATATCGGCGGGCGGATTTGTCTCGAGCAGGCGCTCCCAGCGACTTGCAGCAAGTTCGGTTTCACCACGTTCGCCAGCCGCAAGACCACCGTAGAACAGCGACTCTGGATCACTTGGCTCGAGTGCCAGCACGCGCTCGAACGCATCTGCAGCACCGCCGTAGTTCTGCACCTGCAGATAGGATCGTGCGAGCATCTTCCAGCCTGCGACGTCGTTCGGGTTTTCAGCAAGACGCGCCGCAAGACCCGTTATTGCCGAATCAAGATCGCCGACATCATCCATGGTTTGAGCCGGAGCGGGCCCGCCGACATCGAGTAGTTCAGGTTTCCCCTGCTTGTTGTAAAGGCCAGCCGACAAAGCGACGACAACAATGACGGTGGCGCCCAGAAGCGGCGTCAGGCCACGCTGGTGCTTGTACAGTGGCCAGACAGCAAAGCCCACGGCAACAAGGCTCATAATGGCGAGCAGAATCCAGAAGGTCACTTCAGTTAGTCCTCAGCGTTGTCGATCGGCAGCGCCATGCGACGGCGAATGATGTTGAACAGCACGAAAGCTCCGCCCAGCAGGAAAACAGCGGGCACTATCCAGACAACGAGCGTCTTGCCGCTCATGCGCGGGCTGTATAGGGCGAAATCACCGTATCGTTGCACGAGAAAATCGAAGATCTCATCGTCTGTATAGCCTTCCAGCAGCATGCGGCGGATTTCGCGGCGCAGATCGCCGGCCAGGAAAGCATTGGAATCCTTGATCGTCTGGTTCTGGCACTTCAGGCAACGCACCTGCGCGACGATGTTTTCGTAGCGAGCCTGCAGTTCCGGGTCCTCGAGTGGTTCGTCCGAATCGACCGCCAGGGCAGTCGAGAAGAGAAACAGGAACATCAAACAGCCAAGAAAAGTCTTCATCACGATCATCCCGACGGCACGAGGAATGGCATGAATTTCTCCTGCCAGATTGCCCGGTTAAGGGGTCCGAGGTGCTTGACCAGCACGGTTCCGTCGGCACCAATCAGGAATGTCTCCGGCGCGCCGTACACGCCCCAGTCAATGCCGACCCTGCCATCACCATCGAACGCGGTATCGACATAGGGGTCGCCGAGCTGCCTGAGCCACTGCTGTGCTTCAGGTTGCGTATCGCGCCAGTTAAGGCCGAAAATCGGGATCATCTGCGACTGGGACAACTCCATCAGGAACGGGTGTTCCTGGCGGCAGCCCCCGCACCACGTTGCCCAAACATTGAGGAGTACAGGCGAGCCGGCAAAATCGCCGGTCCCTACCGTACGGGCCGAGTCGGTCAGCGAAGGTAACTCGAAGTCGGGGGCTGGTTTGTCGATTAACGGTGACGGCAGATCGCTGACGTTCTTGCCCTCGATGATGTCGTTCATGCCGCTCCTCAGGACAACGAACAGCAATGCAAAAATCACCAGCGGTAATAAATACTTCCACATCAGGCCGGCTCCGCCGCAAGTTTGTGTTTTTTCGATTTGGCCGTCGCCGGAACACGATAGCGGCGGTCGGTAATGGCAATGAGGCCACCCAGCGCCATGACGATGCATCCCAGCCATATGAAGCGGATCATCGGCTTGTACTGGATACGCACGCTCCACGAGTCGCGACTCAATTGATCGCCGAGTGCAATGAACAGGTCCTTGTTCCAATGCACTTCGATACCCGCCTCGGTCATTGGCGACTGTTGTACGAGGTACCTGCGTTTCTGTGGGTGTACCTCGCCGACAAAATCTCCGTCCTTGCGAATCTCTACGACGCCTTCGATCGCCGAATAATTGGGCCCCTGCACTTGCCGGAACTCGCGCATTTCAAAGGTGTGCCCGGCAACTTCACGCGACTGTCCTGCACGCATCGACATATCCGTTTCGACATTGAATGCCGACACGATGGTCACGCCGAACACGAACAGGCCGACGCCGA
>JARRLQ010000106.1:0-4549 GCA_037386905.1 Woeseiaceae bacterium | reverse complement strand
ACTACCTCGGGTTCCAGGGCGTGCCGCGGCGCTACTTCGCGATGGGCAATACGGATTTCCTGCCAGAGTCGGCGCAGGACCTGAATGCCTGGATAACGATGTCGGCAATCTTTGTCGCGCTCACGCAGATCCTGTTCTTCGTCAATGTCATCATCAGCCTGAGAAAGGGTAAGAAAGCAGACCCGAATCCATGGGGTGCGACGACACTCGAATGGCAGACGCCGGACAACCCGCCAAAACATGGCAACTGGGGACATGACCTGCCCGTGTGCTATCGCTGGGCTTACGACTACAGCGTGCCGGGTTATGCAGATGACTTCATTCCGCAGAACGTACCGCCCGAAGATGCACCGGCGGGACGTCAGCACGGCGTACCGGAGCACTAGGACAGCGCCATGGAGATAGGTCTTGTTGCACTGGCGATAATGCTCGCCTCACTGCTCGGCTGGTTGCTGAAGCAGTCGTTTAACACCCAGCCGTGGGTGGCGGAGGCCGTCGAGGAATCGAGCTACCAGGCGCCATTCAATGCGCGGCCAAAGGTAGTTGCACTCACGACATTCATGGCGGTCGCTACGTCATTTTTTGCGCTGATCCTGAGTGCATACGCGCTGCGCATGGAACTCGGCGACTGGATCCCGCTGATCGAGCCGCATCTGCTGTGGGTCAACACGGGCGTCCTGGTGCTGGCCAGCGTTGCATTCCAGTGGACCCGCAATCATGCCCTTGGCGGCAACACAGATCGCATCCGCCCCGGGCTGATCCTGACGGGCGTACTGACGACAGCGTTCCTTGTCGGCCAGTGGTTTGCCTGGCTGCAACTGCATGCGGCGGGCCAGACGATGACGGCAAACCCGTCAAACGCATTTTTCTACTTGCTGACCGCTTTGCATGGCCTGCACATCCTTGGCGGCATGTACGTCTGGGCCCGGGCGACCGGCCGGGCATTCAGTGGTCGCGATGCGGACGCAACCAAACACAGTATCGAGCTCTGCACGATCTACTGGCATTTCCTGTTGCTGGTCTGGCTCGTGTTGTTCGGATTCATGTTGGCGACTTAATCAAGGGAATCACATGACTGAAGCGGTAATGGAACCGGATGGTGGTAAAGGCGTAGTCCACGACTGGGGGCAGGACAAGCAGGTCTTTGGCGTGCCGTGGGGCAAGGCCATGATGTGGATCTTCCTGCTCTCGGATACCTTCATTTTCAGTTGCTTCCTCGTGGGCTACATGTCGGTACGCATTGCCACGACCGACCCATGGCCGAACCCCAGCGAGGTGTTCGGGCTGACCGTTCTCGGCCAGAGTGTGCCGCTGCTGCTCATCGCGATCATGACCTTCGTCCTGATTACATCGTCGGGCACGATGGCGCTCGCGGTGAACATGGGTTATCGCAAGGATCGCAAGAAAACATTCTGGCTCATGGTCGCGACTGCCGCTCTCGGCGCAACGTTCGTGAGCATGCAGGCCTTCGAGTGGACCAAGCTGATTCTCGAGGGCGTCAGGCCCTGGGAGAATCCATTCGGTGCGGCGCAGTTCGGATCGAGCTTCTTCATGATCACGGGCTTTCACGGCATGCATGTATCAGCCGGCGTCATATACCTGCTCATTGTTGCGTTCCGCGTGCGCAACGGTTATTACGAGAAACGCGGCGGCAATTACGAGATCGTCGAGATCGCGGGCCTCTACTGGCACTTCGTTGACCTCGTCTGGGTATTCATTTTCGCATTGTTCTACCTATGGTAGTCGCTATCAGGAGCATCTAGCTATGGCAGACAAGGAAGGTGGCCACCAGGAACACCCGCTGGGTATCTACTACCTGTTCTGGTTTCTTCTCTTCGTGTTGAGTGCGGGCTCGTATGCGTCGGATTTCCTCGAGCACGGACCCTTCAGAACCGGGCTTATCCTGTTGTTCATGCTGCTGAAAGCCGCCGGTATCGTCTACATTTTCATGCACATGTGGTGGGAGCGGCTTGCGCTCAAGATCGCAATTCTCGGACCTCCCGTTGCGATCCTCGTACTGATCTGGCTCATGGCTGAGGAAGGAATCTACGTCGAGGATACCCGCGTCGAGCAATTTGGCGAAAGCGAGATGGTGCTGGAGTCGCCGCATCACTAGGTGACCATCCTCATCAGCATCGCGGGCGTCCTGGCGATGCTCGGCATTGGCTACCTCCTGTCGACGGCACGTAGCCGCATCAACTGGCGAACGATTGGCATTGCCGTCTCATTGCAGGCGGCGATCGCTGCGCTCGTCCTCTATGTACCGAAAGGGGGGCAGGTCCTGGACGCAGCGGTGCGCGGGGTGCGTCACGTGCTTGGTTATGCCATCGAGGGCGTGAAGTTCGTCTTCGGTCAGAATTTCGAGGAGAACCTGGGCTTCACGGTGGCGCTCAACGTTCTTCCCGTCATCGTGTTCGTCGGTGCACTGATGGCAGTGCTGTATCACCTCGGCATCATGCAGCTCGTTGTCGGTACTATTGGCGGCTGGCTGCACAAGCTGCTTGGCACGAGCCATCCCGAGTCGATATCCGCGGTATCCAACATCTTTGTCGGCCACACCGATGCGCCGCTCGTGATACGGCCATACCTGAAAAACATGACCGAGTCGGAGCTGTTCGCGGTGATGGTCGGCGGCTGCGCGACAATCGCGAGCGCCGTGATGATGGGATTTGCGCAACTCGGCGTCGAGCTCAAGTACCTGATTACTGCGAGCTGCATGGCCGCGCCGGGCGGCCTGCTCATGGCCAAGCTGATGATCCCCGAGACCGAGGAACGCGCGCAGGAATTCGATCCGAAAAATCTTGGCGATGTCGACAAGCCGGTCAACATCTTCGACGCCATCGGCAACGGTGCGATGACCGGTATGCAGGTTGCATTCAGTGTCGGGGCGATGCTGGTCGCATTCGTCGCGCTGGTCTTCATGATTAACGGCGCGCTGACCGGCATCGGCAACTGGTTCGGCATCGAGGGCCTGACGCTGCAATGGCTGCTGGGCCAGCTGTTCACGCCGATCGCACTGGTCATTGGTGTTCCTCTCGGCGAGGCGGCGCAGGCCGGCAGCCTGATTGGCCAGAAGCTCGTCATCAACGAATTCTTCGCGTACCTGTCCTTCGTCGAGATCAAGGACACTCTCTCGCCACATACCCAGCTTGTCGTTACCTTCGCGCTGTGCGGATTTGCCAACCTGTCCTCGATAGCCATCCTGCTCGGCGGACTTGGCGCAATTGTCCCGGAACGACGGCACGATATCGCCAGACTTGGTCTAAAGGCAGTGATTGGAGGTACACTCGTCAACCTGATGAATGCGTCGCTCGCAGGCCTGTTTTTTGCACTGCAGAGCGTGTGAGGAACACACATGGGCAGGGCCATTATTCTCGTACTCGACTCGTTCGGCATCGGCGCGACCGCGGATGCCGAACGCTTTGGCGATGCCGGCTCGGATACATTCGGGCACATCGCTCGCGAGCGCGCGGCAGCGGGTAAGCCGCTAAACCTGCCCAACCTGGCCCGGTTGGGCCTGTTCCACGCCAGTCGTGACAGTACCGGCACGTTCCCGGTCGGGGCGATCACCGACACGGAAATCACGGGCGCCTATGGCTTCGCCGAAGAACTCTCGAGCGGCAAGGACACGCCGAGCGGGCACTGGGAGATCGCGGGTGTGCCCGTGATGTTCGACTGGGGTTACTTCACCGACAAGCAAAACACGTTTCCGAAACAGCTGCTCGACAAGCTCGTGGAACGTGCAGACCTGCCCGGTTACCTGGGCAACTGCCATGCGTCGGGAACGACGATCATTGCTCAACTCGGCGACGAGCATGTGAAGACCGGCAAGCCGATCTTCTACACGTCGGCCGACAGCGTATTCCAGATCGCCTGCCACGAGGAAGCGTTTGGCCTCGAACGGTTATACGAGCTGTGCGATATCGCCCGCGAACTCGTTGACGAGTACAACGTCGGCCGCGTTATCGCTCGTCCGTTTGTTGGTGACAGCCCATCAAATTACACGCGCACCGGCAACCGGCGAGACCTGACGACACCTCCGCATGCAGACACCGTACTCGACAAGCTTGTCGCCGCCGGCGGTGATGTCATCAGCATCGGCAAGATCGCCGACATCTACGCACACAAAGGCATCACGAAGACGATAAAGGCATCAGGCAACTCGGCGTTATTCGATGCCACACTGGAAGCGCTCAGGGAGGCAGGCGACCGGACCATCGTGTTCACGAATTTCGTCGACTTCGACATGTTGTACGGGCATCGCCGTGACGTCGAGGGCTATGCCAACGCATTGGAGTATTTTGACCTGCGTCTGCCCGAGTTACTCGAATTGATGAATGATGACGATGTGATGTTCATCTGTGCGGACCACGGCTGTGATCCGACCTGGGAAGGTAGCGACCATACGCGCGAGCACATTCCCGTGCTTGCCTATGGCAAGGGCATTACGCCCGGTGCGCTCGGCAGGCGCGAAAGCTTCGCCGACATCGGTCAAAGCATCGCGAGTTTCTTCGAACTTCCGCCGATGGACTACGGGACGAGTTTCCTG
>JARRLQ010000105.1:0-4826 GCA_037386905.1 Woeseiaceae bacterium | reverse complement strand
TGATACGCGGATTGCATCGCGTGGCTATGGTTTGATTTCCGGGATTACAATGCTCCTTATTAAAGGAACGAAGGACTTCACGAATGGCGGGCGGTGCCGGGTGTGTGCCTGTGCATCAAATGCCAGGCAGAACACGACAAGAACGTGAAAGCCTCCAGCGGGTATAACCGCCGTGGCAGCAAAGATAGCCAGCTACGGTGAGCGCTTGGGGTTGGATGGTGGCCAGGGGCGGAATGGAACGCTGGCTTCGCCAGCTCGCATAACGTGCGTCTGTCGGCGCTGCGCGCCTCGGTTGAACCACCGACACGCGGATTTTCAGAAACCCAAGTGGCTGATTCGATTCATGTTTATCAGCCGGTTACCGGGGCGCCCGTTGCCCCGTTTGCGCGACTGTGCACATCCACGCATCACTCATACACGCAAGAATCCCGCAATTGTCGTCGAGAACTTAACCGCTTGGGTCGCGGCCCCGAACCTGCACGAAATTTGCCGCTTCTTGAACTTGATTGAACGTAGGGAGTAAAGAGCGAAGCAGGATCGGATAGAGAATGTCCTGTTGTGCCTGATCGCCGGCTATGACTCAGTACAAGGAACAGCCGGCTCGATTTTCGTTACCGACCTAGCTTGCTCAGATAGATATGGATCGGAACCGCGGTGAGAGCCAAACTCAAACCGAGCAGCGTATCAAGCGGGTTGTAAACAACCGCACTGACCAACAAAGCACCGACAACGACGATATAGATCAGTGGGATCCAGGGATAGCCGGGTGTGCGAAAGGTTCTTGGCGTGGCGAGGCGTGGTCGGAGGATAAAAATCGTCGAGATCATCAGCATGCTCAGCGCTTGAAGTGGAACGAGCACAAAGCTGACGATTCGGGAGAACGAGCCGAAAAACAGCAGCGCGGCGATTGCCGCGATGCCGACAAAAATCGTGGCGCCGGCCGGTACCGAGGATTTAGGAGAGACGTAGGCGATCCCTCGGAATGCCGCGCCAATCCCAGTACCGGCGGTCCGCTCGACGTAGTCCGACGCGGTGGCATAGCACAATCGTGGCAGGGTCATTATCAACCCGCCCAACGCACCGAATATCGATATCCACATCAGGACATTGATTGCGGTCGCGCCAATATCGCCGAACGCCGCCGAGGCGACAATGCTCGCGACCGCTCCTGGATTTGCTTGCATATCATGCAAGGGAACGACACGAAGGAATGCCAGGTTGACCAGCAAGTAAATGATCGTGATGGTCACCACACCCAGACCCATCGCTCGCGGAAAGGTACGATCAGGGTTCCTTACTTCACCCGCAATGTGAGTCGCGTCGATCCAGCCATCGTAAGTAAAAAAGACAATGGCAACACCCAGGCCGGCAAATCGCAGTAGTCCAGTCAAATCCAAGCCCGCCGAATTCTCCGGTGGCACGGCAGCGTCGGATGCCGGCACCGCAAAAAACAGCCCAGCTGCAATAAGTATTGCAATGCCCATAATTTTTGCAGCCGTCAAGACGATCTGCGTCCGGCCACCCCAGGTGACACCGCGTAGATTGACAAGCACGAAAAAAATGACTGCAGCGATGCCCCAGATGACGCGTGCCTGGGATCCCTCTGTACCGAAAACCTGGCTTGCAAGTTCGCCAAACAATATGGCAATCCCGGCGACCGAGCCGGGCCCGCTGATCAATATCTGGATCCAGCCTTGTAAAAATCCGGCAAACGAACCGTATGCCTCATTCAGTGTGTGATAGAACACGCCGGCACGCGGTATTAGCGTTGCGAGTTCCGCCAGCGTGAGGGCGCCGAACAATGTGACCAGGCCACACAGCGTCCAGATAAAATAGACCTGCCACTCCGTGGAAGCGACGCGCGCCAGCTCTCCTGGCGTGAAGAAGATGCCCGAACCGATCACGTTGCCAACCACGATGGCCGTTATTACTGGCATCCCGAGTTCGCGTTTCAGGATCACGGACGACTACACCACATAGATCGGGCAGGTCATACAATGGGCCCCGCCATTTCCCTTAAAAAGAGTATCCGCGGGAAACGTTGCAAGCTCCCAGCCGCGTTTCGCCATTTCATCCGCGAGCCGTACCGCATTAGAGAATCCGACGGCCTTGCACCCGCGACGGGTCACGACGACATTTAGATCACCTCTGCGCATCTCCTCTGTAGTAATCGGAATGATCTCAATGTCACGCTCCTCGAGAAACTCCGTAAACAGCAGGTATCGAGGAACATTGTTATTCGCCTCATACAATGCACAGGGGAACACTTCAAACGTTTCGGGATGACAGATCGCCAGTTTTTCGTCCAGCATCATAAACAGGCCATCGATATGAATATGACCAAAAGGCAAAGGAACGTCGAGAAAGTACCTGGCTTCTGAGCCAAGCACGAACTCACGAAGCGCGGCCGTACCGGACTGGTTGGCCCGATCGCAAATCGATGCGACGACCGTATCGTCACCTATCGTCGTCACACCGCCACCCTCGAGAAACGCCGGACACTTAATTTCGCCGTGCAAAGGTATACCGAGATTCTTGAGTGCTCGCCCGAGCATCTGCTGATCACCCCATCGCCCGCGTAGGTGCGGGCTCATCAGTACCGCTCCATTCCGAAAGACGCGGGCAAGGTCACGCGTATAGGTCATATTGGGACGACGCGAGATGTAGTTCAGTGCATCAGCATCATCCGCAAGAACATCGGTCAGAAACAATACATTGACGCCATGATCTGTGAAGCGTTCAACCATGAGATCGTAGTCGTGGCAAAACTGATCAACATCGACCGGCTCATCGAAATTGAACTCGCGCAGGTTCGATTCTGTCACCACGCGCAATTCCGGCCCAGGGCGATGCATCAACACCGTATTCAGGTCGCCAAATTCACTGGAAACCCCCCACCTTTTCAGTTTCATTCTAAGTCCCCAGGGTCAAACAGGATGATGTTCCCACAAACCGCAGCATTCCAAATACAATGGCAGGACACAAGCTTGAGGATTCAGAAGATTGGACAAGATTCAGGCCTGCTTTGGACGAGCTCATCCGATCATCGGCATGATTCATCTGCCACCATTACCCGGTTATGTTGATTCTCCCGGCATCGAACAAGTTATTCGGCAGGCGGTTGCGAACCTACATACATTGCAAGCTGGCGGCGTAGATGGCGTTCTTGTCGAGAACGAATACGATCGCCCGCACCGGATTAAAGCCAATGCAGAAACGACTGCAGCGATGACACGCATCACGCGCGAGATCGTCCACGAAAGCCGAAATATGGCCGTTGGCTGTGAAATATTGCTGCACGACCCTGAAGCTTCGCTGGCGGTCGCAGCGACAACGGGCGCCGACTTCATCCGCGTCGACTATTTTGTCGACCGCATGACACGACCCGAATACGGGGAATTCGACATCGATCCTGACGGGCTGCTCCGATATCGGTCTTCCATCGGCGCCGATGATGTTCTGATCCTTGCCGATATCCAGGTCAAGTATGCAGAAATGGTCGAGCCACGACCCATTCGGGCGTCTGCCGAACTTGCGCGGGAGAAAGGTGCAGATGCCGTCATTGTGACCGGCGACGCTTCTGGAAACCCGCCGAGCATCGGGGATCTGCAGCAGGCCGCCGCGGGATTGCCCGTATTGATCGGCAGTGGTCTGGATGCGACAAACGCAAAAGCACTGCTAGCGGAATGCGACGGCGCCATCGTTGGCACATCGATCATGTCGAACGGGCGTGTTGATGCCATTGCGCTGGCACAACTCATGTCGGCCATCAGGGGTAATTAAGGTGAATATCGTGTGCGTCGGCGATTGCGGTATCGACCGGTACCTGCCGTCGAATGAGTCCCGCGTAGGTGGCATCACGGCAAACTTCGCGCGCAATGCGCGCCAGCAGTTTCCGGAAGACGACATCATCCACATCGTGTCGTGTGTCGGTACCGACAGCGGCGCGGATCTGATTCTGTCTGTCCTGCCGAATTCAGGCATCGAATGTCATATATCGCAGCTTGGAGGATCGACGTCATTACAGGAGATTCGAATTCAGACGGATGGCGAGAAAGAATTCGTGCACTACGATCAAGGTGTTCTTGAAAATTTCTGCGTCGACCGAGAGCAACGTCGACTCATCGAAACGGCCGATGTCTTGGTTACACCCGTATATCAGCAGATTCTTGGCTTTTTCGACCGTTTGATGGCAATCGGGCCGGCCGGCGCCGCGTGTGTCGATTTTGCTGATTTTCGCGAGCATCCTGAATTCGATCTTCTGGATCGGTATATCGAGCGCATCGACATCGCCTTTTTCGGATTGACCCTGGATGACAAGCAGATCATCGATCGACTAGCCAGGCGAGCGAGCGACCGTGGCAAACTATTTGTCGTCACGCTGGGCGCGGATGGCAGCCGGGCCTTTCAAGGTAGTAAGCAGTTCGACTGTCCGGCAATATCGGTCGAAAGAGTTGTCGACACAACAGGTGCGGGCGATGCCTATGCCGCCGGCTTCATGTCAGCCTACTCGCATGGCGCAAGCATTGACCTTTCGATGCAGCGTGGTGCTTCGGTCGCCGCCAACAACGTAAAACATGCCGGCGCCTTTGTTGATAGCAGGCTTCCATCCAAGCAGCATAGTTCGTAGTCAGGTGCTCTTATCAGAGAGGAAGAATGGTGGCCAGGGGCAGAATCGAACTGCCGACACGCGGATTTTCAGAACGCTAAGTCATTGATTCTGCTGTTATTTATCAACCAGTTACCGGGGCGTCCGTTGCCTACTTTGCATCTCCGTGCATAACGATGCACGGCTGATATACGCAGATCTCGCACACTGCCAAGAC
>JARRLQ010000104.1:0-4896 GCA_037386905.1 Woeseiaceae bacterium | reverse complement strand
GTGTGATCAGAACCAGCAAGGTGAAAATCTCCAGGCGGCCTAGCAACATGCCGAGGATCGCAATCCATTTTGCCGCATCGCTGACGGTCATGAATCCGGCAGCGACTTCGCCGAGCCCCGGGCCGAGATTATTGAGCGCGGCGGCCACCGCCGAAAAGGCGGTAATCTGGTCGAGACCAGTGGCCATCATGGCCAGCAGCATGAAGCCGTAGACGATGACGTACACGGAGAAGAAGCCCCACACCGCATCGACGACGCGGAACGGTACGGCGCTGCTCCCCAGCTTTACCGGGATCTCGGCGGCAGGATGTACCAGCCGCACAATCTCGCGGCTACCCTGCTTGACGATCAGCAGCCAACGAATAACCTTGATGCCGCCACCGGTGGATCCGGCGCAGCCACCCACGAAGCTCGCAAAGATCAACAGTACGGGAACCGCGCCCGGCCACGATGCATAGTTTGCGGTGGTGAACCCCGTCGTCGTCGCAATCGACACCGACTGGAAGAGGCCATTGATGAACGATGCGCCCGGATCGTTATAGGTGCCGAGCGCCGTCAGCGTGCCTACAACAACGATTGAAAGCACCACGAGCACGAAACAATACGCCTTGAACTCGGGGTCCTGGAAATAGTGACGGACCGACACACTCTTCCAGGCGAAAAAGTGCAGTGAAAAATTGATGCCCGCAAGAAACATGAATGCGATAGCCACAAGATCGACCGTCGTGCTATCGAAGAAACCGATGGACAGATCGTGTGTCGAAAATCCACCGATCGCAACGGTCTAAAAGGCATGGCATAACGCATCGAACCAGCCCATGCCGGCCAGCATGTAGGCCGCCATGCAGGAACCCGTGAACGCCAGGTAGACATACCACAACGCCTTGGCTGTCTCGGTTATTCGTGGCGTCAGTTTCGTATCCTTCACCGGACCTGGTGTCTCGGCGCGATACAACTGCATGCCACCAACGCCGAGCATCGGCAGGACGGCAACGGCGAGGACAATGATGCCCATTCCACCGAACCACTGTAGTTGCTGTCTGTAGTAGAGAATGGACTCCGGCAGCGTATCGAGTCCTGTCAGCACGGTTGCACCCGTCGTCGTCAGGCCGGACATCGATTCGAAAATCGCATCGGTGAGCGACATCGAGGGCGTGTCCGCGAGGTAGAGCGGGACGGAACCCGCCATTCCAAGCACGGTCCAGAACGAGGCAACAACCAGAAAACCGTCGCGCAGGCGAAGGTCTTTTCGTTTGTTGCGAACCGGGTACCAGAACGCGAGACCGGCCAACAGCGTCAATGCGAAACTTTCGACGAATATCAGCCAGGATTGATCGTCGAACCACAGGCTGATCGCTACCGGCGGCAGCATAGTCAGGCTGAATATCATCAGCAGGAGACCAAGAATACGTTGTGCGACTGTCCAGTTCATGCTGTTGTCAACTCTCGCTCAACGCTCAGATGCTGTGCAGGGTCGGTCTCTCAGACGAATGAAACGCCAACCTGGAACAACCGTTCGATCTTGTCGATCTTGCGCCGGTCGGTCATGAACAGGATTACGTGGTCGTCGCTCTCAATGACGGTATCGTGGTGCGCCATGATGACCTGGTCGCCGCGCACGACCGTGACGATACTCGTGCCCTTGGGCAGATCGAGGTCTTCTATCTTCCGTCCAACGACACGCGACTCGTTCCTGTCGCCGTGCGCCACAGCTTCGATGGCTTCGGCGGCGCCACGACGCAGCGAATGTACCTTTACCACATCGCCTCGACGGACGTGTGCCAGCAGCGAACCAATCGTAACCTGCTGCGGAGATATGGCGATGTCGATTGAGCCCAATTCCACCAGCTCCGCATACGAAGGCCGGTTTATCAAGGCCATGACCTTTTGCGCGCCGAGGCGCTTGGCCAGCATTGCCGACAGGATGTTGGCCTCCTCGGAATTCGTGAGCGCACAAAATACGTCGACGTTGTCGATGTTTTCCTCTAGCAGTAATTCCTCGTCAGCAGCGTCTCCGACCAGGACGATGGCCTTGTTGAGCCGCTCTGAAATCACCCGCGCGCGCTGTTGATCACGCTCGATGATCTTGACCTGGTTGGTGTGTTCCAGTGCCTGTGCGAGCCGCACGCCGATGTTGCCGCCACCCGCAATGACTACCCGGCGCACCGGGTCCTCGAGCCTGCGCATTTCGCTCATGAACACGCGAACGTCCTGTCGCGCGGCGATAAAAAATACCTCGTCGCCCTGGTTGATGACCGTATCGCCATCCGGCTGCAACGAGTTGCCATCACGGTAAATGGCAGCGATGCGCCCTTCAGTATTCGGAATGTGCTCTTTGAGCGTCGCGATTTGCTGCCCGACGAGCGAGCCGCGATGATCGGCTCGGGCGCCGACCAGGCGCACGTGACCGTCTGCGAAGTCGAGCACCTGCAGGGCACCGGGATAATGGATCAGTTGCTCGATATATTCGCAAACCAGCTGCTCGGGACTGATTCGCACGTCGACAGGAATGGCGTCCTGGGTAAACAGGGCGCGCGCATTCATGTACTCCGCGGCGCGGATGCGTGCGATCTTGGTCGGCGTGTGATAAACGGTATAGGCGACCTGGCAGGCCACCATGTTGGTCTCATCGGCGTCGGTGAGCGCCACGATAATATCGGCATCGTCGGCGCCGGCGCGTTCCAGCACATCGGGATATGCAGCATGACCGACTACCGTTCGGATATCGAGGCGATCCTGCAGCTCCCGCAAAACCTCGGGGCGCATGTCGACGACGGTGACTTCGTTCGCCTCTTCCCGCGAAAGGTGATATGCGGCGGAAGAGCCGACCTGACCGGCGCCGAGAATTAGTATTTTCATTAAGAAGCGGTCTCAATAATGTCCGCGGCCGCCGCACATATTACATGAGATCGAGATTGGCATAACTAAGCACCAGCCATTTTGTGCCGACGTTCTCGAAGTTGACCTCGACACGCGCATGCGCCCCCTGGCCTTCGCAATTGAGAATCACGCCGTCACCGAACTTGCCGTGACGCACCCGCTGGCCCAGCCGCACGCCCACTTCCGCGCCGGGCGCGGTGCCGCCGCCGGCGCGGCGCGCCCGGCCTGGGGAATGCATCGACCTTGCCACCTGCACACGGGGGCGGATTTCCTCGACGAGTTCACCCGGTATCTCGTTGATGAATCTCGATGGCTTGGAGTGATTGTCCATGCCGTGCAAGCGACGCTGCTCGGCATACGTGATGTAGAGTGTATTCATCGCACGTGTGATGCCGACGTAGCAAAGCCTGCGTTCTTCCTCCAGGCCGTCGACATCCGCGATTGAGCGCTGGTGGGGAAACAGTCCGTCTTCCATGCCGCACAGGAATACCAGCGGAAACTCCAGACCTTTGGCCGAGTGCATCGTCATCAGTTGCACGCAGTCTTCCCAGGCCTCGGCCTGGCCTTCGCCCGCCTCCAACGCGGCATGGGCCAGGAAGGCGTCGAGCTCGGACATCTCGTCGGCCGGATCCTTCTCGAACCCTTTGGCGGCGCTGACAAGTTCATCGAGGTTTTCAATTCGTGTCTCGCCGCGTTCGCCCTTTTCCTTCTTGAAAAATTCAATGAGGCCGCTTACCTGGATGGCGTGATCGACCTGTTCGTGCAGATCGAGGCCTTCGGTATCCCGGTCCATTCGCTCGATCAGATTCAAAAAGCCGATCACGGCCGAAGCGGCCCTGCCACTCAACTCGGTGCTGGCGACGGCGCCGGCAGCCCGCCACATCGAGCAGCTGTTAGCGCGGGCATAGCTGCGTACTGCTTCCACGGTGCGCGCACCGATGCCTCGCGTCGGCCGGTTGACGACGCGCTCGAAGGCGCTGTCGTCATCGCGGTGTGATGTCAGCCTGAGGTACGCAAGAGCATCCTTGATTTCCTGGCGCTCGAAGAATCGCAGGCCGCCGTATACGCGGTATGGCATGCCCGCTGTCATCAACGCCTCTTCAAGGACTCGTGACTGCGCGTTGGATCGATAAAGGACGGCCGCGTCGGCACGTGCATTGCCCTTGTCGCTCCAGTCGCGCAGGCGACCGACCACGAACTCGGCTTCATCACGTTCGTTATAGGCGGAGTAGACCCTGATCGCCTCGCCTTCGGCGCCTTCAGTCCACAGGTTCTTGCCGAGTCGGGAGTCGTTATTGGCGATGACTGCGTTTGCAGCATTCAGGATCGTTGCTGTCGAGCGATAATTCTGCTCGAGCTTCACCACGGACGCGCCAGGAAAGTCGCGTTGGAACTGGTGAATGTGCTCGACTCGCGCACCGCGCCAGCGATAGATTGACTGATCGTCGTCTCCCACGACGAAAGGAATACCCTCATTGCCGGCGAGCAAACGCAACCAGGCATACTGGATGGCGTTCGTATCCTGGAATTCGTCGACGAGCACATGGCGGAAGCGGCGCTGGTACCAGGCGAGAATATCCGGATTATCGCGCCAGAGCTCATGGGCGCGCAGCAGCAGTTCCGCGAAGTCGACCAGCCCGCCCCGATTACAGATCTCCTCGTACTGCTTGTAGAAAGAGATCATTTGCCGGCGAGCCGGGTCGTGTTCGTCGTCGAGGTGCTGCGGACGAAGTCCCTCGTCTTTCTGTGCATTGATGAACCACTGAATTTCGCGCGGCACCCACCGATCGCTCTCGTACTCGAGATTCCTGACCAGTCGCTTGATGATCCGCAGCTGGTCGTCCGAGTCGATGATCTGGAAATTCTGTGGCAGCTTCGCCGCCTCCCAGTGACGCCTGAGCAGCCTATGGGCGAGGCCGTGGAACGTGCCTATCCACAGGTGATTCACCGGCATCCCGAGCAAGGACTCTATTCGGCCGCGCATCTCGGCAGCCGCCTTGTTGGTAAAGGTCACTG
>JARRLQ010000103.1:0-8799 GCA_037386905.1 Woeseiaceae bacterium | reverse complement strand
TCCGGCAACTTCTTGTAAAGGACGGAAAGCTCGAAATTGTCCGTGACGATCTCTTGTTCGACCTGCCGCAGCATTTCGATTGCGGTATCGACAGACAACACCTTTCCAGTCTCGGCCAACGAGTCCAGGTACCTGTGCGTCGTGGACACGTCGGGCAGGCTGTTGGTGTTGAACCAGTAGCTGGTCGACGTTATGCCCCCGCTCTCTGCATCGTCCATCCCGAATTCAGCGAGCAGCGGGTCTTCCCAGATTTCCTCCTGCTGCTCGAAAAAATCCGCCGGGGCATCGATAACGACGTCCAGCGGTGTCGTGCCGCCGAGTTCCCGATCGATAATTTCCATGCCGCGGTAGATCTCGGTCGATTTCTTGAAGTAATCGATAAAGCGGTTTTCCACCGTGAGAAAACTCATGCCCACGATGCTGAACAGGGCCAGGATGGCGGAGGCCGTCAGGATGGTAGAGCCATGGGAGCTGATGAGCCGGGCAAAGAAGCGAGTAATCTTGTCGGTCAGGTCCCTGCGCCGATGAGGCTTTCCCGGCTCCAGGAACATCAGCGTGGCGGGCATCAGTGAGAAAACAAGCAGAAACGCAACTGCAATACCTATTGCCATCATCCAGCCGAAGTCGATGACCGGCCGGATTCCGCTAAATAGCAGCGACCCGAACGCGACCATCGTCGTGATTGCGGTATACAGGCATGGCACGGTCTTGGAGCGGACCATCTCCCGTACCAGTGCCTCCTGTCCTGCTTCGGGCGATGCTTCATGAAGCTCGCGATAACGGACAATCAGGTGAATTGCCAGTGACAGCGTCAGGATCAGCAACAACGACATGAAGTTGGACGAGACGACCGTCACCGGCCAGTCCACGAGCCCGAGGAAGCCGACCATGATGACGCCGGCTGCTGCACAGGCCAGCATGGGCAGGATGACCCAGCGGGGTTTGCGGAATGCCGCAGCCAGGATCACGATCAGGAAACAGAGTACGCCTATGCCGAAAGTAAGCAGGTCGTGCCGGATGTAGTCGATCGAGTCCGACACGATCATAGGCACTCCGCCGAGATGCAGTTCGGCAGAGTCGCGATGACGATCGATGATGCTGCGGACCTCGGCGATGTCGTTGCTCTGCTGGTCACGCATTACCAGGCTATGGGCATCGAACTGTGCCGATACGGCGTCAAGCGTCGCCTGCTCCCTGGAGGTCAGCTCGCCACGCAGGTTCTTCTCTCGCAACTGGTTGCGTTGTTCCAGGAGGCGGTGCCAGGTTTCGTCGCGACGGAAGTTGACCTGTATCGCGGTGGTTTTCCCGTCCGGGCTGATGATCAGGTTGCGATACATCGGGCTCGCGAGAAATTCCGCCCTCGCCAGCGCGGTGTCGGTTCGCGGGCTGTCGAGCGTCGGTACTTCCTCACTCAGTTCGGCGAGGCTGATCGGCGGGCTCTGGATGAGCGGTACATCGAGAAGACTGATGACGGACTCGACGTTATCCATGGCCGCGATCTCGTCACGCAAAGTTTTTAGATCGGCCAGGACGGCCTTACCGAACAGGTCCTGGTTCGGTGTGTAAGTGACGATCAGGTAGTCGTCCGAGCCGTAGCGCGCGCGGATCGAGCGGTAATATTGCAGGGCCTCGTCGTTTTCGAGCACCAGCGAATCGGCGGAAGCGTCGAGCCTGAATGCCGGTGCGTGATACACAAAGAACGACACCAGGAGAGCAATCACGAACACCGTAATCGCAGGTCGCTTCAGGACCAGCTCGTCGTAGGCGTGCAGCAGCGCGGTCAAAGGCTATCCCTCGAAAACGATCCTGGCGTCGACGATCGTTATGGCGCCCAGCCCATCAAGAATGGTGCCGGAACGCCGATCTGCAAGTGCGAGGGCAAAAAATCCCATATTTGACAGTTCCTTACCCCCATTCTGGTCGCCGTGCGAACGCCTGCTTATGTCACAGTCGCCACCTGCAGACGCCCATGATGCGGATAATTTGAAGTGACTACACACACCACCGGAATGAATGACATGATCAATCTACCCGATGGCATCGTTTCAGTGCATCTCGGCAACGAGCGCTACCGGGGTGCGTACTACTTTCGCGGCGACAAGCTCGTCGTGACGGCCTACGGCATGAAGGAATCGTCCGCCGATCTCGCGGTTCTCGGCGGGGAACGAGGCAAGGCCGTGATCAACCTCGCCAAGCTCGTCCTGATCGACATGGTGCGGGCGTCACAGGCCATTCCCGACTGGCACCCCGAACTGTCCCTTTGCGGCACCACGACCCAGATCTATTACTAGGCAGCACCAATAAGGGGACAGTGACTTTAAGTGCCAGGCAAGGCGGACTTCGCCTGGCACTTAAAGTCACTGTCCCCTTTTGTAGGCGATCTCGCCGCCGACGATGGTCATAAGGATCTGCCCGTCCAGGAGCCGGCCGGGCCGCTGCTCGGCGACGACGAACGGGTCGATATCCATCACCGTCAGGTCTGCCCAACGGCCGGGCCCGATGACGCCTGACTCGTCCTCCCGGAAACTCGCGTAGGCGGACCACGTCGTGTACGCGCGCACCGCTTCATCAATGGTCACTCTCTGCACGGAATACCAGCCCCCTTCGGGTTGCCCGTCCTTGTCCTGCCGGGTGATCGCCGAGTGCAGGCCGTAAAAGATGTTGTGGTCCGATCCCGGGTTGTCGGAATTGAAGGTCAGCCTGGCACCGGTTTCCCGTAGCGATCGCCACGCATAGGCGCCGAGGATTCGCTCGGACCCGAGGCGTTCCTCTGCCCAGGCCTTGTCTTCCATCGCATGCGGCGGCTCCATCGACCCAATGATGCCGAGTCGGCCGAGGCGCGGAATGTCCTCGGGACTGATGACCTGTGCGTGTTCAATGCGATGACGGTTTGCCGCGGTTGAAGGGTCCTCTTCAAATACAGCTTCGAGTATGTCGAGTGCCTCGCGATTGCCCGCGTCTCCGATAGCGTGAATCGCAACCTGGAACCCGGCTTTCATCGCCTCTGCATTCAGCACCTCGTTGAAGCCGTAATCGTCGCCGCTGACGCCGCGGTGACCGGGCTTGTCGGCATAATCGTAAAGCAGCCGCGCGCCGCGGGAACCCAGCGCACCATCGTAGTAGGCCTTGACCGTACGCGTGACGAGCTTGCTGTCGGCATCGGCATCCGGGCCTTTCCCGATCCACTTGCGAATCAGCTCCTCGTCACGCAGTGACAGCATCGCGTAAACACGCACCGGCAATTCGTCCGCCGCTTCGAGCTCCTCGAGGACGCTCATCTGCCGGGAATCGAGGCCTGCTTCATGCACCGCTGTGTAGCCATCGGCTGCCATTTGCCCGAGGCCGAGCAGGGCATGCTTCGCGAGCGTCTCCCGCGAGGGCTCGGGAACAGCGGACCCCAGCATCTGGACGGCCTGGTTCAGGAACAGACCGTTGGGCTCACCGTCGGCCCCCAGGCGCATCTCCCCACCCACTGGCACGACCGAATCCGCGGTGATCCTGGCCTCATCGAGCGCCATCTGGTTACCCCAGCCGGCGAAGCCGTGCAGGCTGTCCATGAAGACCGGGTGGTCGGGGACGCTTGCCGTCAGCAGTGCCTTGTCGGGATAGCGATTCGCCCAGGCGCCTTCGTCCCAGCCGCGCCCCACGATCCATTCGCCTTTCGGTACGGACTTCGCGCGTTCGATGATCAGCTCGACGGCCTCTTCCTCGGTTTCGACGCCGACGAGGTTGACCTGGTCCAGCAGTGCGCCGAGTCCGAAGACGTGCGTGTGCGAATCCACCAGGCCTGGAACTACCGTAGCACCCCTGAGGTCGATGACTCGCGTCGATTTCCCCTCGAACTTCATTGCGTCGACGTTGCTGCCGACGAACGCCCGGGCATCCGGATACCAGCCACCTGCGTCGCGGGGAGCGCCGGGCATGATGGCCCCATCGAGACCGGGTTCGTCCCAGTCTAGCGTGTACACCCGGGCGTTGATAAGGATCAGGCTGGCGTCCTCCGGTTTGACAGGCTCACCTGGTTCCTCGGCGCAACCGGTTACGAACGTCAGTAATACGAGCGTCTTCAAGAATTTCATCATTGGTATGTGAAAGCGCATGGCAGCACTACTCATCGTCGCTACCGCCGTTCAGCGCAGCATCGCGTTCTGCACGAACCTGCTCCTGGAAGGTGAGAATATCGTCACGCCGCACGCGGCCGGCCGACAGCAAATCATCTGCTTCTTCATCGAACTGGCGCAGCGCGATACTCGAAAAATGCAACGCTTCCTCGTAGTGTTCCAGCGTTGCCAGGTGAGCCGCCATCAACATGGCATGCGAGGCGCCCGGACGAGACTGCAATGACCTGTCGAAACTTTCGACCGCCTGCTGCAGGTCACCGGCACTCAATGCCGACAGGCCGACAAAGTACTGCAGTTGCGAATACCGAAGAGAGCCCGGGTCCGCGTTATCCGGCAACCGCGCCATGTCCAGAAACATGTTCGCGACATCGGCGGCAGTGATGGCAGGACAGCGCTGCGACAGGATGCCGTCCAGCATTGTCGTGAGCATCTCGACCGCCCTCGGGTCGAAGGTTCGTTCCGCCATCCGCCCGGAAAAACCGGCAAATTGTTCAGGGGTCAGAACACCCATATCGCACAGCAGCGTGGTGCGGGTTACATCGACGGCCGTGTCATGCGGCATTGTCTTCAACGCCGCATCGATCACAATGATGGCGTCATCGTGGCGTCCTGCGTTGTAAAGGTTGAGCGCAAACTGTGATTGCGCACGTGCCGAACCCGGCGCCTTCTGTGCAGAGGCGGCCACCATGCTCGGGTAGGTCTGCCAAATTGTCGCCGAATAGCGTGTAAATCCGGCCAGCAGGCCGCAAACCAGGACGGATGCGATCAAGAATTGCCGCGCCGGCAGGCGTAGCTGCGCTAATGTCACCAAAGGCAGTGCAAGGAACGCGGCTGCCAGGTAGTTGCGATGCTCGAAGTACAGCTCGAGATTTAACACTGTCGATTCGAGCAAGTGACTTGCGTAATAAAATAGCACCGCCAGCGCGAGCAGCGGCGAGCGCCGGCGCGCCAGGACGGCCAATGCTGCAAGCGCCGCATGAAACAGCAATGACAACACCGTCGTTACCGGCGTCAGCAGTCCCGTCGATTTCTGCATGTGGTCCTGAAACACGCCGGCGGTGTACAGCTCGGGCAAGAACCAGTGTCGCAGGTAATCGACGAGAACGCGCAACTCGGTCAAGAGGCGTTCCCAGCGGCTGAAGTTTCGTGGCTCGACTGCTTCGAAGAAGCGCCCATCCGCCGAGCGAACGCCGAGGTACAACAGCAGGACAACACCCGGCAGGCCGATAAACAGGTAGGTCCAGTAACGATTCAGCGGCATTGCCAGAGATCGAAATATCGTGAACTCGACGACGCCGGCGAGTATCGGCAGCAGGATGCCGTTTTCCTTGGACAACATCGCCAACAGCGTAAATACGGGCAATGCCACGCTCATTGTCCAGTAGGCGCGTACCGGATTTTCGTCAACCTGCTGTCGAGCCCGAACATAGACCAGCAGTCCGGCAAATATGAACAACGTCGCGAGCTGCGCCATACGTTGGACGGCATACAACGTCGTCGAGACCAGGAACGGGTGCAGCAGCCAGATCGCGGCTGCGACCAGGGCGATCCACGCTGCGTCGCGAGCCGGGTAACGCAACGCACGCAGGATCTGTTGTGTCAGCGCGCCCAGCAACAGGCCGTTGACCAGGTGAATGATGAGATTCGTTCGCTTGAATGGCCAGCTGTCGGCCGGCCAGTTATTGGCGTCCAGCAAGAAGGTCAGCAACGCGACCGGCCTGCCGGTCGGACCCGCATGACCGCCGAGAACGAAGGCTCGAAACGACTCCCAGTCCGTTACACCCCCCGTTTGGCCCAGCGCAGCGATACTGCCGAAATCGTCGAAGACAAATGGACCGCCAAGCCCGGGCCAGTAGGCGAGCACGGCGACGGCGAGCGCGAGAAACCAACCGAGAATCAGCCCCGGCCGTGACGCAAGCGACCGAAGTCGCGCCGTAGAAAGATCCATCTCTGGGGACACCCCGTTTCCCGGATGTCGGGCATTCTATCAGCGCGGCAATTCTGCGGCCTCGCTGTTTTAGCCTCGCGCCAATTGTTCGAAGTATTGCCTCGCCGGGTTTCCGGGGTCTAGTCTGCTATCGTTACGGCTGGCAACCGACACGTATTGTTCGCTACGATCAGCCCGTGACTCCGAGACAAGCAACCAAAACTGAAAAGGCAAGCAATGAATAACAAGAATGAAAAGGCTGTAACAGAAGCCCGCGGGACGACGGCGGAATTCGACTGGATGGGGTTCCTGTTTCGCGTCATCGCGACGCTCGTGCTGGTTCTGGCAACGTACAACCCCAGCGGCTGGTCCTTCGCGCACTGGCTGCAGAACGGCTTTTCCAACGACGGGCTTGGTCCGGAGCATTTCGTCGTCGGCGTCATCATTCTGATCGGCTGGGTTATATTGCTGACGGCCACGCAGCGCTCCATGGGCACTTTCGGACTCATTCTCGAAGCGCTGCTTTTTGGCGGACTGGTCTGGCTGCTGGTCGACTTCGGTATCCTGAGCATCGACTCGGTGACCGAGTTAAGCTGGGTCATCCTGATCATCCTGTCCGTCATGCTGGCCATCGGTTTAAGCTGGTCGCACGTCTGGCGCAGGCTGACAGGCCAGTTCGAAGTCGACGACGACTGAGCCGGTGAGCGACCCGCTGGCGCTGATGCCGTGGTGACCGAATTAGGGTCACTGTCCCGGAATTCATGAGTGGTAAATGCGCCCGAACACCTGGCTCATCCGGTCGCGCAGGTGCTCGAGAAAATGGTCGATGTCCGAGATCCGTCGGAAGGTGACGTAGCCGGTCTCGAGAAATTCCTGCAGCGCGCCAAAACCAGCAGCATGCGCCGGCTTTCGCATCGTCCTTAGCAGCCCGCCGATCAGCGGGACCCGAACCAGTCTCTTCAACGTCTCGCCGAGTTCCACAGCAAGTTGCACGAGGCCCATACACTCGTCATACGTGCTCACCTTGCGGCAGGCGGCGCAATAGTCTCTCTCGCTGATGACCGGCGGCAGCTCACCGTCGACCAGCAGCTCGCGGCAGATGCCGAGATTGATCTCCAGGGCCCGCGCGTTCAGTTCGACTGCGGCCGCGGCGGTCTCGAGCGGCTGCGTAGGCAGGCTTCTGACGATGACCGGCGTCGCGCGTTCGATTTCGCGGTCGCGCTCGCTGACGCCTACGCCCGCGAGATCACTGACGATGAAGTCGACCGCTTCCGCGTAACCCTCGGGCTCGAGCAGGTCCGAGAAGAAGGGCAGCATGTAGTCGAGCTGCCAGCGCGTGAACTGGTCGTACGATTCATACAGACCGGGGTCGTCGAGGTATTCGGCGTGTAGCTCATTGCTGCGGGCAATGGCGTGCCGGAACCTTGCCGCAGCGCTTTTTCTGTCCGAAAGAACCATTAAGACAGCGATTCTCGATGGGTGTCAGTTTGTATCACTATTAGTAGATACGCGTACAGCGGCGAGTACGAATGCCCGGCCGCACGAGGAGAAACGCTCCGGCGGGAGCGAGCCCCTACAGGAGCGGTTTCAGGCCGCGACCGGGCGCGCACAGCCGCTACCAGGTGACTGCCAACGACGGTATGCCGCCGGTGATCTGGCCCCTGGCTCTAGGTCTATTTACGTATCTTGGTTCCACTACCCGGTTGTTAGTGTCAGCCTGTAGAGGTGATTCTAAAGTCCACAGCCTACAGTTATAGACACGAGGACAAGCCGATGCCGTACACGGAGCTCATTGAAGACCGCCTCCGGTTCATCGAAATCGAGGAAAGCGACATCGTCGAGCTGCAGCAGGCGCGAGAATACATCGAGCCGCATATCGACGACATGCTCGAGCGTTTCTATACGCATATATTGTCCTACCCCGAGTTCAAAGCGCTGTTTGAAGATGCCGAGTCAATCGACCGGGCCCGGGCATCGCAAAAGGCTCACTGGCTCGAAGAACTTTTCGGCGGACATTTCACGAGCTCCTATTTCAACAAGGCGGACAAGATCGGCCGCACCCATGCGCGCGTGGGCCTGGCGCCCAGCTGGTACGTCGGCAGTTACAGCAAAATGCTCGCTCAATTCATCGATCGGATCTGCGAGGAATCAGAAAAGGAGGGCCGGAAGCCGTGCGAGACGATCCAGGCCGTCTGCAAGGCGGTGCTTCTGGACGTCGATCTCGTAACCCACTGTTACCTTGAAGCCAAGAACGAAGCAATGCGCCAGGTACTCAGCCGCGCGACGGGATTTGCGGACGACATGGCCGACCTGACGAAGAGCCTGGGCGCAACGAGCAACGGTATTCAGAGCGCGGCGGCCGAACTGGCCGAGGCAGAGTCCGGCTCTACCGTGCAACCGGAGCAGGTCTCGAATCTGCTTGGCCAAATCGAATCGTTGGTGGAGCAAACCGATGCGCTCCAGGAGCGCATCGGCGAACTTCAATTCGGCGACAGGTTGTACATCGAAAGCGATCCGACAACGCTCGACCGCCTCAAATCCCTCTTCAGCGGCAACTGATTCGCTCAGTCGATTCCTTTCTGGCGTCTCAGGCTTCCTTGCTGGCCATCGACGTCATGTCGACCTGCTCGTTGCCTGCTAACTGGTCCAGGATCGGCAGACTTCGGATGCGTTTGCCCGACGCCGCGAATATGGCGTTCGTCAGCGCAGGCGCCGCCGGCGGAACGGGGATCTCGCCGACGCCGGTCGGCA
>JARRLQ010000102.1:0-9763 GCA_037386905.1 Woeseiaceae bacterium | reverse complement strand
GCCAGACTTCGAGGCCATGGATGGCGTTGCGAATGTCCATCGTCAGGTTTACCGATGAGACGACTTCTTCTTTCTCGATATCGTACAGCGTGATCGTCGACGGGGACGACCCGCCAGCGACGAGATTGTCATTGATCGCGCACAGCCCGCGTCCAAATCCCTGCCGCGCAACATTGGAGTCGTCGATGCCTGCGAATTCAATATCTTCCTCATCGTAAGTGACGATTTTGAATGCCTTGCTCGTGCCATCGCGGCCGGAGTAGCGCACTGCATCGCTTGCGGTGTCATTGACGAGCACGCCGTTGCGGAACGGTTGTGCGTTATGAGCGCCCTCCGGGATGTTGCAGACTGCGTTTACCTGCATCTGGTTATTGATGTGTAGCATGACCTTGGTTCGCAGGCCGCTGACATAGATGCCACTGCCGTCGACGTGAACCATGTTGATATGAAAATGGTTCGAAGGAGTCGGCCCTATGCCGGTGCGCGGATCGAAAACAGCGCCCTGCCAGCCGCCCAGCACGCGCCGGAACTGCATGCCCCAGACAAAGTTGTTCTGGTCCATGTCGAAGGCCAGCAGACTGTCGAATCCGGTCGACGTAAGGAAAATCGTGCGGTCCATTTTCGCGATCTCGTGGCAGTGCTTGAGATACGGACTGCGAAACGAGCTGCTGATATTGAAGTCACGGTCGTAGCGGAAAATTTCATCGCTGGCCGCGATATAGATGAAGTCTCCATCAAACTCGATGCCGCGCAGCCCGCGATCTGCGCCGCGCCCTTCAAAATCGATCTCGCCCGTGTTCCAGTCGACGTGCTGGCGAATTTCCTTCGAGTCGAAGTCGATCGTAAAGACACCGCCGTGGCTGTCGCCCTGCCGGGCGCCACGTACGACTGACGTCGCAATCAGTTTTGGAAGCTTGTCTGACATTCCTGCTTGTCCTTACCTAGAGTCTGCACTCCGCAGGCATCGGATCGGGACGGTTCCAGCGCAGGTTTTCCGGGTCGAAGAAATCATCGGCGCTCATGCTGCCGCCACGGTTTCGAAACCAGGTGACCAGCGTGTCCCGAACCAGCGGCGTGCCATCCGGCAACGCAAATCCGCCCTCGGGTGTTACTGGCGTAAATATGTCATCGCCGCCAAGCAATAGGAAGTCATTTGATACGACTCGCAGCGTTTCGTCATCCGTAATTTCGCTGCCATCGGGACGCAGCATCCTGATGGTCATCTGGTCGGAAGCGCAGCTGACGAATACCTGCATGCCGGAGAATCCGGCGGGCCGACCGGCATTGTGCGCCTGCTTCTCGATGATCCTGCGCACGTCGGCGCCGGACAATTCGACGATCGCAATGCGATTATCGAACGGGAACATGCGGTAGACGCTGCCGTAGGTCAGCTCCCCCTCGGGAAGTTCCGCGCGGATGCCGCCCCACACATTGTGGATCGAAATATCCGCATTGTGCTCCTGTAGTACCGCGTCGGTCATCAGGTTGCCGAGCGGCGACTCCGGGCGAGTTCGGTGTTCAATGGGCGTTTCGAGGTAGACGCCGAGCTGCTCTGCCCGGCGCTGGGCTGCAACTCTCTGTGCCATCTCGGCGATCGCCACGACCTGCGGCATTGGCACTACCGGCCTGCCTTCGTACTCTGCCGGCGCGTCGGAATCCTCGAGCGCCCGGATATGCTGCGGTGGAAAGATCCTGCGATCGACGATGTTGCCGGTGGCACGATCAATCGTGAAATCGACCCGGCTAAACGCCCTCGTGTTCGAATAACTCGATGTTATTGCGATGCCGTTTACATCATGTGCTATCCCCTGGTGCACATGACCACCGACGATATGGTCGACCAGGCCGGGCGGCAACGCTTCTGCCACCTGCATGATTTCGCCATCCATCCTGCAGGATGACGTGTCATACGGGTCGCTGAAATCTGTGCAGAGACTGCCAGCATGAGCGACAACAACGACGAGCGAAGCCCCTCCTTCGCGAAGCAGGCGAGCATGTTTCTCAATCGCTGCGGCCAGTGGCCCAATCTCGATGCCCGCCGTATTGGCAGCGATTGTTGTCGCCGGCGTACTTTCGGTCAGGACACCGATAATACCGACCCGGATTCCGGCTCGCATAACCATGACCGATGGCAATACGTTGTCCCACTCGACCATTTCGCCGGTCGCCGAATCGATGAGATTAGCTGCGAGTAGCGGGAAGTGGGCTTTGCTCGCCCTCGCGCGCAGCGCCCCCTGCGGATCGTCGCCGCTGTCCTGCGGGATCGACTTTGGACCTGCGGGGCCAAAGTCGAATTCGTGGTTGCCGATGGCCGTCGCCGCGTAGCCCAGGGCGTTATAGGCGTCGACGACCGAATAGCCTTCGTTGAGGTTTGACTCGAGCGTCCCTTGCCACATGTCGCCTGCGTCGACCAGCAACAAGGCACCATCGGCGGCGCGCGCATCGCGAACAGCGGCTACATAGCCCGAAAACGTCGCGATGCCGCCTTTGTGGGGTTGGGCCACGAGTTCGCCATGCACATCGTTGGTACCCATCACCGTGATGACGGCGAGATCGGGTTTTGACGGGGACTGTGCGCACGCGGCGAGGAGTACCGCGACTGTAAATGTTACGAGCAGATTTCGCATCCGGCGTATTCTAGCCTTTATTAATAAGTGTCTGTGACATTGCATTTATCTGTTGCGGCCCAATGCGGCAGCAACCTCCGACCAGCTGCGCACCAGCGTCGATCCACTCCCGGGCTGCCCGTTCGCACTGCAGCGGCGTGGCCGTACCGAGCCAGGCGTTATCTTCGGCGCGCCAGGTCTCACCCGAATTTGGATAGACAACGATGGCCCTGGAAGGTGCTGCTTCTTTCAGAACACCAATCAGTGGCACAACAAGTTCAGGGGCGATGCAATTGACGCCAAGCGCCAGGACTGTCGGGTGATCCGCAAAATTGGCAGCAACCTCGGCCAGTGGTGTGCCATCCGCGAGATGCGCCTCGTCCGCGCACGAGAAACTGACCCAGGCCGGGTTGGACGCGCCGTTCAGCAAATCGCTCAGCACCTGCGCCTCGACGCCCGACGGAATCGTCTCACAGATGAGCAGGTCGGCATCCGGAGAATCGAGAATGGCCAGCCGCTCACGATGAAACTCTGCAAGTTCATCGGCGCCGAGCTCATAGCTGCCGGTGTACTCGGAGCCATCGTGCAGCACGGCGCCATAAGGGCCGATACTGGAGGCAATGAGCGGCCATGCTGCACCAGGGTTGTCCCGCATGAATGCGTCGCGAGCCTGCACGGCGAGGCTTACTGAACTGGATATCAGCCGATCGGCCTCTTCGGCACTCGTGCCCTGTGCCATGAATCCTCTGCGGCTCGCCTGGTAGCTGGCCGTCGCAATGATGCGGGCGCCGGCCTCCAGGTAGGCGCGGTGCGCGGCGATCAGGGCCTGCGGGTTGTCGCGCAACAGGACGCCCGACCAGAGTTCGTCATCAATGTTGCAGCCCATGGCTTCACACTGGGTCGCCAGGCCGCCATCGATAACGATGGGTTCGCCTGCTTCCAGCAATGCTGCGAAGCCACCGCTCTTTGTGTCAATATTCCTGCTATGCACCGACTGAACTACCTGTTTTGCCTGCCCTTTGTACTCGTTGCCTGCCAGGGATCACCGCCGGCCGCGACGCTTGCGACCGTCCCATTCGAACCCGATTCGGGCGATATCGCCGTTCGTTGTGGAATGTTGATCGATGGTTTTGCGGACGAGCCCGCAAAAGACCAGCTCGTCATTATCCGCGATGGGCGATTCGACCGCATCGGCTCCGCAGATGCAATACCCCCGGGTGATATTCCATACCTGGATCTCGGTGACAGGACCTGCATGCCTGGCCTGATCAACGCTCATGTGCACCTCGCGGACGTGCCGGAGCGCGCGCTCGACTACACTGTCTATTACCGCCTGACCGATGCCGAAAACCTGCAGGCTACGACTGAAAACGCCGCCACAAACCTGCTGACCGGCTTCACGACAGTGCGCAACGTCGGCGACTACTTCCCGCAGCCCGTCTACGCAGTGCGCGATGCCATCCGTGCCGGACAGGCTGTCGGGCCGAGAATACAGACGGCGGGTCCATACCTGACGATCCCCGGGGGCGGTGGCGACATGGTTTTGCCCGGCCACGACGAGAGCGAGATTCCGGCGGCCCTCAGAACAGGGGTCGCCAGCACGCCCGAAGAGTTTGCGGATGCAGCCAGGCGCGCGGTCGAAGGCGGCGCAGACTTCCTCAAAGTCATCGCTTCAGGCGCCGTGTTCTCCTACGGCATAGATCCTGGGGCGCCCGAGATGACGCAGGAAGACATCGCGGCAGTAGTTGCGGTAGCGAGAGAGCACGGCCTGAAAGTCACTGCCCACGTTCATAGCGCGCAGTCGGGCAAGGACGCCGCACTTGCAGGCGTCGATTCCCTCGAGCATGCATCACTGCTCGACGATGAGGCCATTGCAATGGTCGCCGAGCGCGGCATCTCTCTGTGCATGGACGTGTACAACGGAACGTATACGGACACAGTGGGCCGGCAAGAAGGGTTTCCGGAACACTTCCTGCAAAGAAACTACGACACGACCGAAGCGCAGCGTGTCGTGTTCGAGAAGGCCTACGCGCTCGGCATACCGATCGCGTACGGAACAGATGCAGCGGTGTTGCCACACGACATGGGCGGCTGGCAGTTCGCCATCATGGTGGAGCGCGGCATGACGCCGATGGACGCAATGCGCTCGGCGATGTCGGTCGCTGCCGAACACATGGCAACTTCGAGCCGCTGCGAGGGGATCAAACAGCCGACGTTTGCATCATCGGTGCAGGCTTTACCGGCATAGCGACTGCGCTGACTCTGTCCGAGCGCGGCTACAACGTTCATGTTGTTGAAGCCAACAAGGTCGGCTGGGGCGCATCGGGTCGCAATGGCGGCCAGATGATCAGCGGCATCGCCGGCGAGAAGCACTTTTCGAGGAATATCGATGATGACCTGAACTGGTCCTTGCGCTGGCGTGGGCATGAAATCATCCAGGACCGCGTCAACCGGTACGCAATCGACTGTGACCTGAAATACGGCTATCTCGATGTCGCCATCAAGCCGCGCCACCTGCGTGAGTTCGAAGCTGACTACAACAAGCTGGTGAATCACAAGTGTCCACATGAGTTTCGGCTGCTGGACAGGGAGGAGACGCGGGACATTACCGGCACGGATGCCTACATAGGCTCACTGCTCAACATGGGCAACGGGCACCTGCATCCGCTGAATCTCTGCATCGGTGAGGCCAATGCTGCCATTGAGAATGGTGCCACGATCTACGAAGGTTCGAAGGTCCTGCGTATCAAGCATGGGATGAGGCCCAAAGTCGTAACCGACCATGGATCCGTTACTGCGGCTCATGTCGTCATAGCCGGCAATGCTTACCACTTCATCGAGCCCCACCTGCGCGGCATCATGTTTCCGGTCAACAGTTTCATAATCGCAACGGAGCCGCTCAGTGAGGAACAACAGGCGTTCGTAAATCCACAAGATCTGGCGATCTGCGACCCGAATTTCGTGCTGCAATATTACCGCCTGAGCGCCGACAAGCGGCTGCTGTTCGGCGCCCGCATCAACTATTTCGGGGACGACCCGGCTTATATAGAGAAGCACCACAAGCCGTTACTGTTCAGGCTTTACCCGCAGCTTGAAGGCATCAGTATCGACTATGCCTGGGGCGGCACGATCGGCGTGCCCATTAACCGCGTGCCGCAAATGGGACGCGTTGCGCCGAATGTTTTCTATTCACAGGGCTACTCGGGTCATGGCGTTAACGTGACTCACCTTGCCGGCGAAATAATGGCCGATGTTGTTGCAGGCACATGCGAGCGCTTCGATGTATTTGCAAGTGTTAAACCTGTTCGCTTCCCGGGTGCACATGCATTTCGGAAACCGCTCGTTGCACTCGGAATCCTCTATTACCAGATAAGGGACAAGCTATGAACGAGATGTCATTCCCCGCCACCGGCAGATGCCAGTGCGGCAGTACAACGTATCAGCTCCTCGGACCACCGCTGGCGACGCTCGTCTGTCATTGCACCGATTGCCAGAAGTTGTCCGCAAGCTCGTTCAGCATGACGATGGTTCTCGCCAGGGAGCACTTCGAGTTGCTCTCCGGGGAACTGAAAAGTTGGCAGCGGCCGACCGCGAGTGGCGGCATAGCCATATGCTGGTTCTGCCCCGAGTGCGGCAACCGCATTTACCACGAAGATCCCGACAGGCCGGCGTTTCTCAAACTCAAACCCGGAACGCTGGACGACACGAGCGTGATTAGCCCGATTGGGCACGTATGGACCTGCCGTGAACAGCCATGGCACAAGCATTTCAACGATCTGCCCAGGGCGGAGACACAACCGGACCTTGCGGAGGCATTAAAGGCGCTGCAGGAAGGCCGATCGCCGTTCTGATGTGCTACATTTTGTGCCCATGAACTGGGGTGCAATCTCCGCGATCGCGGAAGTCGTCGGCGTTATTGCTGTTGTCGTTTCACTGGTCTATGTCGGTTTGCAGGTGAAACAGAACACGCAGCAGTTGCGGCATGACAACCTGCTCGCCTCAATTCGCGGCACGCTCGACTCAAACTGGCTCTACCACCGCAATGCGGAAACGTTCGAAGTCTTCCGCCAGGGCATCCGGAGTTTCGATTCGCTCTCGCCACAGGGCCAGGCAATGTTTCATTCGATCATCGTCGACATCGCTTTCTACCTCGAAACGGTTCGGAGCATGGTTACGGCTGGCCTGATCGATCCAAACGCGCTGGCTGTTAACAACAAGTTCATTGTTGCCACGCTCATAACTCCCGGCGGCCGTGAGTGGTGGGCATTCGCGAAGAACTCGCCGCCCATGCCGCAACCGGCGATGGATTACATAGAATCGCTGCTCGAGTCCGAAGGCGATAGCACACCGCCAATCACCGAACTACAGCCCTGGTTCGCTACCTGACAATGACATTAATAAGTGCAGAAAATGACTTTGCCCTGATGGCCGTGCTATTCATCATCGCCGGTGGTGCGTTCCTGGCCGAGCGAACGAAGATCGGGTCGCATCTCACGGGTGCCGTGATTGCCATACTTGCAGCAATTGCCGCCGCAAACATACGCATCATCCCGCATTCGGCGCCGGCGTTTGATTTTGTTTTCAGTTACTTCGTCCCGATCCTGATTCCGCTGTTCCTGTTCAAGGCCAACCTGCGGCACATGATATTCGAGACCACGCGCATGACGATTGCGTTCCTGGTTGCGAGTCTCGGCACCATTGTTGGCGTAATCGTCGCAGTCGGGTTACTGGATCTCGGCTCTCTTGCGGCGGCCGCGGATATCGATCCTGCACTGCGCGAAGCGGGCATTGCCGGGCTTTTTACCTCGACCTATATCGGCGGCTCGGTCAACTATGCAGCACTCGGCGAGATTACCGGGCTACGTACCGATGCGTCGTTTTTCTCAGCGGCAACGGCAACTGACAACCTGTTTAGTGCGGTATTCCTGAGCGTGCTTGCACTCCTTCCCGGGTGGAAGTGGCTCGCTGGAAAGTTCGGCAAACACGAGCATGGCGAGGAACAGGTCCAGCACGACAGACCCGAGAAGATTTCGGCTACAAGCCTGACGCTGTCACTGGCTGCGGCGATCAGTTTCGTCGCCATAGGTGACGCGATAACCGCGTACATCGAAATGCCGAGTCTTCGCTACGCAGCCATCACCTTGCTCGTACTGATCGTTGCAACAGCCTTCCCGCAGTGGATGGAGAAACTACACGGCGGATTTGAACTGGGTGTTGGCCTCGCGTTTGTATTCTTTGCGGCGATTGCCGCAGGCGCCAATCTGACCGCGATGATCCAGATTGCACCACTCCTGATCGTACTCGTCGTCATCCTGCTTTCTATTCACCTGGTCGTTCTGCTCGGTGTCGGCGGGCTGTTCAAGCTGACGATTCCCGAACTGGTCACGGCATCAAACGCCGCTGTTCTCGGAGCAACGACGGCACCGGCTCTCGCAGCGGCTCGTGGCTGGCATGACCTTGTGACCCCGGGCGTTCTCGTCGGTGTTCTCGGCTACGCGCTCGGCACGTTTGCAGGGACTGCAATCTTCCACCTGTGGGCACTTTTCTAGCGAAGCAACCCGCGAACGACCGCTTTGACACCGACACCAGCCGCTCGAGCGGCTGCTTTCGAGATATACTCAGCGGCTGTTAATGACCCAAAGCAGCCATCCGTCATCTAAGAAGAAGCCCATTGAAATCGACGAACTGGAAGGACATTGCGGAACTGGTAGGAATTGCGGCCATTGTGCTGTCACTATTGTTTGTTGGTTTACAACTTAAGCAGGCCCAGCAGTTGGCCGTCGAAGATCGCGTTAACTATACAAACGAAAGGCAGAATGCGATCCGAGGACTCATAGTTGCTAACGCGGATATCTGGCAAAAAGCTTGTATGGGCGAGCCGTTAGAACCCGCATCCCGAATCATTGCGGCCAAAATTTTCGACGCATGGACGGATCACATGAATGGTGAAATCGTGCTTCGGAATGATGGAATTCGCCAATCGACCGATGCTCAGCAGAAGATAGTCGAAGAATATGCCGCACAGTTTTGGGTCTATCCTGGTTTGTGGGAGCTTGCGGACTCGAGGCGCGAATGGGACAACGGCGCCGTGGAAACCCGTGATAGTTCGGCAAGATCACAATTAGGACCCATTTTTGACCGTATTGAAGATAGGGTCGAATATCTGAAATCGACCGGTGTCAGTCCCAGTATAGATACTGCTTGGTGTGGTCGGACCTGATCGAACGTTGGTAACTTAAAGACTTGGGCGGCCGCCATTGGCCGAAAGCCGCCGGTCGCCCAGTGTGAGGTAAAATGGCGGCTTCTGACCCATAGCGGCCAGTCACTTATGCGGCAAGTTTGGGTCATAACCTGCCATTAGCTCCGAACCCCACTATGTACGGTCGCGCCTATTCGAGAGCCGCCAGGTGACCGCCCACCTACGGGTGCGCAAGCGGCTATTCCGGAGCTGTTAGAATCTCAAAATGAATAACGACGCAGTCAAAAAGGGTTTCGCCGAACTCGTGATTATCGTGTTGGGCGTATTGATCGCGCTATTTGCAGAGAGTGCATGGAATGATCATCAGGATCGTGTCGAGGGTCGGACGTACGCGTCCCGATTGTCTGCAGAACTTAAGAAGAATCTTGTCTATCTCGGCGACGATATTGCCTGGACGCGGCAGGCTTGCGACTCGGCAGAGTCCGCCTTAGTACAGTTGAGGAGTGCTGACGGTGTTACAGACCCGGCTCTATTCCTCCGCTTGGCAATATCGGCAGCCACCTACCCATCTCCCGAGTATCAGAGAGCAACTTACGACGACCTGATCGGGACAGGAAACCTTTCTTTGATCGAAGATGCGCTTCTTCGCGAGCAGACCGTGTCTGTCTATACGGGCCTTTTTGAAAGCCTGTCTGCCTGGCGACCACCCAAGAGCACTGCGATCCGAGAGGCTGCTGTTCGGACGCTGCCCTCGGAGTACATCAAACGCGTTATCACTGAATGTCTGGTTGACTCGAACACTGGAATGCTCAGTCCAGCTCTACAAGCGTGCGAGACCAGTCCATCTTCACACACTCCAGACTTCTGGTTCGACAAACTCATGGCGCGGCCGGACATCGAGGGCGCCTTCTCGGCGAGGGCTTGGCAAGTTTGCGATTTCGGCAGAACTATGACCGAC
>JARRLQ010000101.1:0-5611 GCA_037386905.1 Woeseiaceae bacterium | reverse complement strand
GGCGAGCCGTAGAGCCGCTGCGAGATTTCTCCCACCAGATGACCCGTCGCCCAGAGCGATTCGGTCTGCGCCGAGATCTCGCCGAGCTCCGGATGGTTCTTCTCGAGGTGCACGCGCTTCGCGCACTGCCACGCCGAGATCAGGCGCGATTTGGAAAGAAAGGGTCGGCGAGAAGCCATTGCCGCAGTCTACACGATGAAAATCTTGTTGTTTATCTGCAACACCTGACCGGCTGATGCGGCTTTCAGCTTCGCCAGGAAGCGCTTATTTGACCGTGTTTATCATTTAGTCAAATCTGTGAACCGAAGCACAATGCGCGTGTCACAGCCGGTTAGCATTCGAATTTCTTGGGCAAAGCGAAGGAGAACGTCATGTTGCGTTCATCACTACTAATTATGCTCCTCGCGTTTTCGGCTTCGGCCAACGCGCAGGGTTTTGACTACAACTGGTTGGGATTCGGCTACGGCGTGATCGAATTCGATGATTTCAATGCCGACGGCGACGCCCTGGGCATCGACGGATCATTCGCCTTTCACGAGGACTTCCACGCGTTTGCATCTTACGCCGCCGCTGACCTCGACTTCGGCGTAGATGCGACAACCTTCGACATCGGCGTCGGCTACAACACGGAGCTGTCGAATGTCGTCGATGCCTATGCGCGCCTGTCGTATGAGTATGTCGAAGTCGACATACCCGGTTTCGGCAGCGACGACGACAATGGCTTCGGTTTCGCCGTGGGCATGCGTTTCGCGGCCACCGAGCAGCTCGAGCTGGAAGGTGGCATCGAGTACGTCGACCTCAACGACAGCGGCAACGAGACCGCGCTCGTTCTCGGTGGCCTGTATAACTTCACGCCGGCGTTTGCCGTCGGCCTGTTCGGCGAATGGGGCGACGACGTCAGCTCGTACACGCTCCTCGGCCGCTTCTATTGGGGACAGTGACTAAAAGTACCAGGCGTTACGAAGGCCCCGCCCTGCGCGGGGCTTTTTTGTGCCGGTTACCATGGTCTCCTTGGTGCCTCGAATTAGCACCCTATCTTGCAAAACATCCGCCGCAGGCACAGGATGATGGAACCACACGGAGGCGAATTTCGTGGAAGTACAAGGAGGTGTATGAGCGATGAAAGAAAACAACGCAAAAATCAGAAGCTGGGCGATACTCATGCCGTTCGCCGCCTCGCTGTTCACTCTGCCGGGACTGACCGGCTGCGAAACGACGACACACGCGCAGCAGGGTGAAGTGGTCGGCGGTGTGCTCGGGGGCGTGCTCGGATCCCAGGTTGGCGACGGTAGCGGCCAGACTGCCGCAATCATTATCGGCACAATGGCCGGTTCGATGATCGGGCGGCATATCGGCCAGACAATGGACGACGTCGATCGCATGAAAACGGCCGAGACGTTGAATAACAACCGAACGGGCCAGTCGACAACCTGGACCAATCCGGACACCGGCGAGGAATACACGGTGACGCCGACGCGTACGTTCGAGGAATCCAGCGGTCCCTGCCGGGAATTCGAGCTCGATGCGACCGTGGGCGGCGAGCCCGGGCAAACAGTGAATGGCACGGCCTGCCTGCAGGCCGACGGCAGCTGGAAGATAGTGCAGTAGCGCCAGCAACCCTGTAGGCAGAAGCCCTCACAAGCTGGTAGTCTTGCGCAACCTTGCGGTGCGGCGATCCGCCGCGCCGGAACCGTCGACAGCTTTTTGAAGGAGCATGCCCGTGAGAGTTGCGTTCCCGATTGCCCTGATGATCCTGGCCAGCCTCGCACAGGCTGGTGAAATCGATGCGAAGGTCGAGGCGGCCCTCGCTGCGGAGTCGCGCCCGGAAGCCGACATCAACCGTGACCGCAACCGCAAGCCGCTCGAGACACTGAAGTTCCTTGGCCTCGAAGACGATATGACCGTGCTCGAACTATTCCCGGGAGGCGGCTGGTACACGCGGGTTCTTGCGCCGATTCTCGCCGAGAACGGCAAGCTCTATGTCGCGCTCGGCACTGGAACCGTGACCGAGACCGTGCTCACGGAACCCGGTTTCGAAAAGGTCCAGGTCGTTGAAACCGACGCCAACGTCCGCCGGCCGGAAGGCAGCCGTCACTATTTACTCGACGACTTCGAGTTCGGCAAGGCCAGCGTCGACATGGTGCTCACGTTCAGAAACTTGCATAGCTTCGGCGCAGAGTCTCGCGACCGCATCAACCGTGCCGTTTTCGACGTGCTGAAGCCCGGCGGCCTGTATGGCGTCGTGGACCACACGAAGCGCCACATGGAACCGGAAACGCCGGAGAATCGCCGTCGCATGGACCCGGTGCTTGTCATCAAGGAGATGCTCGACATCGGCTTCGAATTCGTCGATTACAGCGACCTGCACTACCGCCCCGACGACGAACTCCAGTATGAGGTCGGCCGCCGCACCGTAACCGGTAACACGGACCGTTTCACGTTCCTGTTCAGAAAGCCCTGATCCTTTCGCTTCCATTGTCATTCGCCGCTGTACGGCGACACCAGAGAACATAACCATGAAAAGATTGCTCGCTATCATCCCCCTGGGCCTCGCCCTGATCATCGCCTCCTGCAATCAGGCTCCGCCGCCGGGCAACCCGAAGATTCTTGAACAGATGTCGATCGCCTGGGACGAGGCCCTCAACACGAAGGACCTCGAGACATTGACGATGATCTATAAGAGCGATGCGAGAATCATGCCGCCCAATGGCAAGGTCCTGCGTGGCGCAGAAGGCGTGCGCGCGACCTTCGGCGCCATGATGGATGCCGGACTCACGGGCAAAACGACGATCGTCGAGATTACCATGTCGGGCGGCCTGGCCCACAAGATCGGTACCTACCAGATCATGGACGGCGACACCATCGTGGACACCGGCAAGTTCATCGAGACCTGGCAAACGGGTGAGGACGGCAAATGGCGCATCGCAAACGACATCTGGAACAGTGACAATCCTCCCGCGCCGCCCAAGCAGCCGATGCATGGCATGCACCACCAGCAGGGCAAGGGTATGGGCCACTCGCACGTCATGATCCTGCACGAGGTCGAGGACGCCGAGCACTGGCTTGCCGCATGGCGCGGCGATGACAGCCGCCACGACCTGTTCCGTGCCAACGGCGCCGCACACGTACACACGTTCCAGAGTGGTGACAACCCGAACCTCACCGGGCTCGTCATCGCGGTGAAGGACATGGAGGCACTCCACAACATGTTGTCATCAGATGAAGGCCGCGCCGCCGCCGCGGAAGACGGTGTCATCGCAGACAGCATGACAGTGTTGTCGGAAGCGAAATAGCGCCTGCAGCGATCCCGTATATCCGGACAAGACAGGGCGTGTTAGCGTGCTCCCGTTAAGAACAACAGGAGCACGTCATGAGCATACGGCGAACAGCCGTCTGCGTGTCGGCTGCCCTGTTGATTATCGCCGGCTGTGCAACAAGCTCACCCGACGATGAAAGCCGGCGCCAGGCGATCGAAGCGGATATCCAGGAAATCCTGAGTCTGTCACTGGGTGAGGACGGCAAGCCATTGCGCTGCCTTTCCGATGCCCAGTACACGGGCTTCCGCGCAATCGACGAGAAGCACCTCCTGTTCACGGGGTTGGGCGGCAAACGCTGGGTCAATGTGCTGCGGCATCGCTGCTACGACCTGCGGCACGGCTCCGTGCTGCGCGTGCGCTCGTTCAGTTATTCGCGCATATGCGACACGGATCGATTTGCCGTCGATGACTGGTTCGAGTGGCCCTGGTACTCGCGCTGGCCATGGCATTGGGGCGCATGGAGCACCGGCATGACCTGCACGATGGGCAAGTTCTACCCGGTTACCGAGGGCCAGGTCGCGGAGATCGAAGCAGTGCTTCGGAGTCGTTAACGCTTCCGTTTACTCGAGGCTGTTCTCATGGTCAGGAAAATATCGCGTCGATGGCTTCGACCACATCGGGAGTAAAGCGATCAACAAAATCGATCGCTTTCATGTTCTCGTGCACCTGTTCGACGCGGCTCGCTCCCGTTATGACCGTACTCACCCAGGGATTTTGCAGGCACCAGGCGAGCGAAAACTGCGCCAGCGTCGCGCCCATTTGCTTCGCGATTGGTTCCAGTGCGGCAACCTTTGCGAGTCGGTCGGCATCGGTGATCTGATCACGTAGCCACGCCAGGCTCTCGAGCGAACCGCGGCTGCCCTTGGGCACACCCGACTGGTATTTTCCCGTCAGCGTGCCCGAAGCGAGCGGGCTCCAGGTTGTTGAACCGTAACCATGGTCTTCGTAAACAGGCTTGTACGCCGCGCCAAAGCGATGCCGTTCGAACAGGTTGTAGACGGGCTGCTCGACGATGGGCTTATGCAGGTTACAGCGCTCTGCAATTTCTATAGCCTGCTGAATCTCCGCCGCCTCCCACTCCGAGGTTCCCCAGTAAAGCGCCTTGCCGCGCTCGATGATGTTGTGCATCGCCCAGACGGTTTCTTCCAGCGGTGTCGTCGGGTCGGCGCGGTGGCAGAACAGCAGATCGACGTAGTCGAGGTCGAGGCGTTGCAGCGAACCGTCGATGGCCTCGAGCAGGTACTTGCGATTCAGCGTGTTGGTCTCGTTGGGGTTGTCGTGCAGCCCCCAAAAGAGCTTGGTGGAAACGAGGTAACTGCCGCGGCGCCAGCCGAGGCGTTTCAGGGCCTCGCCCATGATCTCCTCGGACTTGCCGTTCGCATAGGCCTCGGCATTGTCGAAGAAGTTGACCCCGGCATCGTAGGCCGCCGCCATCATTTCGACCGTGTCTTTTACGTCAACCTGGGTATGAAAAGTCACCCAGGATGCCACCGAGCGAATAGCCCCGAAGCGATGCGATGACGCCGACCAGGCCCATCACGATCAGTACAGGGAACCGGGCGCTGGTACGCGGCACGTTCCGGAAGATCATCAGCCAGGCAATCACCATGACGAACGGTGCGTAGACCAGCAGGACGCCGCCCCAGGTCAGGTAGTCCTGGGTCGCGAGCAGCATTTGAACCGCGTGCGCGGCGAGGCTCATCGCGGCCACCATGTACACGGTGACGTAAAGCGACTTCAGAGCGTTCATAAGATTGCTCAGACAGGAAACCGGCGGGAAAGTGCCGCGGTGCCGGCGACCATGCTATTTATCGTCTTTCTCGCCTTTCTCGTCTTCTGCTTCTTCTCAAAATTCTCTTCAATCTCATCATGCTGAAGACGATCGTTCCCGGTTATTCTTCCAGAGGCTGGTGTACGATCCTGGTACAGAGGTAGCGAGTCCGCGGCGCAAACCTCCCCTTCGGCCGCCACTCATAACAACCATCCTACTCCGCGAAACCGCTATGACCCTTACCGACTGTGAACGTCAGTTTGCGATCGCCACCACGGATTCGAATGACTCTTCGCTGTTCTCGATCGCATGCTTCGTGCAACGATACACGTCCACTGCGTTCTTCTGACCTTTCGGAAAGAGTTCTTTCAGCGCTTTACAGGCTTCTCTTGCGCTCATCTCTATGCGCTTGTCGAATTCCTCAACGTCTCTTTCGTCGGTCAGGTCCAGGTCCGCATAGCTCACCTGCCGCCGCAGCTGGATTACCTCCGTCGTGTATCCCGAGGGACCCCTTGCCGTCACT
>JARRLQ010000100.1:0-5072 GCA_037386905.1 Woeseiaceae bacterium | reverse complement strand
CGCCGGCACGGTATCGGCAACGGGCGCCCGCTGCTCGACGGCCACCGGCTCCGCCGGCGGTTTGACGTCATCCCAGAGGAACCAGGCGAGGGCCGCCGCAGCGGCGGTAACCAGCAACGCGATCAGCCATTTGATTTCGGTATCGTCCACGGCAAATGTCCACTGTCCGGCACTCTATGATAGCGCCGAACAGTGGACAGATGTGCAGTGGGCTAACGCGCTATTCGTAGCGCAGTGCCAGCACCGGGTTGGCACGCGCGATGCGGATGGCATGGCCGGCGACGGTGCCCCAGGCCAGCAGCGTTGCGACGATGCCCGCCGCGATCAGGATGGGGATAGTGCTGTGAATGCGGTCCGCGAAGAAATTCAGGTACACGCTGGACGCAAAGTAGGCGCCGGGCAAGGCGACTGCCAGGGCCCAGAGCACGGGCGTCGAGAACTGCCAGACGAGCAGCCGTGCAATCTGCAGCGAGTTGGCGCCGAGTACCTTGCGCACGCCGATTTCCCTGGTGCGCTGCGTCGCCATGAATGCGGCGAGACCGAACAGCCCGATGAGTGCAAGCGCGTAGGCGATGAATGCGAATCCGGCAAGCGCCAGGTTCATACCCTTGAGAAAACCGAAGATTTCGTTGAACGTATCGTCCAGGAAGCGACCCTGCATTGGATAATCCGGGATGACGCGATCCCATACTGCCTCGATCTGCTCCACGGCCTGTATGACGTTTCCGCCGGTAATGCGGATAGACCCGATACGAACCCGGTCGGGATCGTAGGTGTACATCCAGGCCTTCTCGGCGTTGAACAGCCCGGTTATATTTTGGGTGGGAGCAACGCCAACGATGACGTACTCGGGACGGCTGCCGTTCTCCTCGCTGAAATTGAAGAAACTCTGGTTGATTGCCTCAGCAGGACTGTCGATTCCGAGTTGTTTCAGGGCGAGTTCGTTGACAATCACGTTGACGATCTCGGCGTCTTCGCGCTCCGAGTCGTTCAGAACGTCACGACTGAGAAACCGTCCCGACAGCAGACGCATGTCATAGGTGTCGAAAAACTCCGGTGACATGCTCATGAATTGCAGGCTGAACTTGCCGGCCTCGTCGCCTGGTTGCACAGAAACGGTCTTCGAAGAGTTGCTCTGCTCGTACGGTACCTGGCTCGAATAGGAAACGCTGTCGACATTGGGAAGCGCCTCCAGTTCGAGACGCAAGGTGTCGAGCCGATCACGAATGTCGTCTACGTTGAGTCGGGCCAGTGTGTAGATTTCCGATCGTGGAAATTCGTAGCTCGACTCTTTCACCTTCTCGTTTTGTACAAAGACAATCGCGACAAGCGCCAGCATGAACGCCGAAATCGCAAACTGTGCGCCGATCATAACGGACCTGAACCTGGAACCACCCTTGCCTTTTCTTGCGGACTCTCGCAGCGCATCGATCGGACTGGCGCGTGTTATTAGCCACGCGGGATAGAGACCAGCCATCAGACCAACGAGGACCGTGGTGGCAATAAGCCACGGCATGGTAGCCAGATAGCTGATGGTCAGATCCTTGTTGGCGGCATTATTGAGCATCGGAATCGCGATCTCGAGCGCGGCCAACGAAATGATCATCGCGATCGTTGATATCACCAGGCTCTCGACGAGGAACTGGACCAGCAGTTGCCGCCGGCTGGCCCCCATTGTCTTCCGCATGCCCACTTCCCGGCTCCGGCCCAGCGACTGGGCCGTGGCCAGGTTGGTGTAATTCACGCAGGCGACAACCAGTACCATTAAACTCAGGAGCGAGATGGCCGACATCACCGGTATGCCGATGAGATCCCAGACCGCAAGATTCGCGAAACTCAACGGGTGCACGTCGAACGAAATGAAATTCTTCTTGACGTCCTCAGGAGTAACCCTCTCGAAAATGCTGTCGAGTTGTGCCTGTAGCCACTCACCGTCGAGCTCGGGCGGGAGCAACACATACGTGATGTCGCTCAATGAGAGATTCCGCCAGTTTCCATTAGTGTCGTAACCGCTCGTGCGGGCCAGCCCCTGAATTGAGGCCGTCACCTCGAAAGGCGCCTCGACAACCAGTTCGTTATTGAAATGCGAGTGGCGCGGGAGGTCCTTGATCACGGCCGCTACGTGAAAGTCGAATTCATTATCCAGTGTCACTACCTCGCCGAGTACGTCAGTGTCTCCGAAGTACTTGACGGCTGCTGACTCCGAAATGACAAGAGCGGATGGATCGGCAAGGGCATTGCGGTCACCGTGAAGGTAGTCGAGTTCGAAAATCTGCAGCAAAGCGGGATCGGCGAAACGAATATTCTGGTAGCTGCTGTCCGGTCCCACCGACATCAGGTACTCTCTGTTGATAGTTCGGGCGACTGCCTCGACATCGGCAAGCTCGGATTCGATGAACGGTGCCAGTGCGGATTGCACGGCGTTGAATTTCTCGAAGCCGACGTTCAGTTCGGGTGACGCGGTGAGACCCACCGTGTAGGTGCGTTCATAGTTGTCAAAAAAGCTGTCGTAACTGCGTTCGTAACTGACTACCAGTCCGCCAAAAATGTAAATCGTCAGACCGATGGCAAGCCCGGCTATGTTGATCGCGGCGAAACCCTTGTTCTTGCGCAGGTTTCGCAGAGCTATCTTGAAGTTGTTCCAGAACATCGGATACCTCGCAATGCCGGCTGTCTCAGGCGGCGCGCGTGTTGTCGGTGATGATGTGTCCGTCAAACAGGTTGACGGTGCGGTGTGCATAGTCGGCGTGTGCCGGGGAATGCGTCACCATGACGATCGTGGTGCCTTCCTTGTTCAGGGAGCGCAGCAGGTCCATGACTTCCTGCCCGTGAATGGAGTCCAGGTTGCCGGTGGGCTCATCCGCGAGTATCAGGGGTTGGTCGCCCACGACGGCGCGAGCGACAGCGACGCGCTGCTGCTGGCCACCGGACAGCTGCCCGGGCATGTGTTTCGCGCGGTGCGCGATACCCATGCGGTCCATGACCTCGTCGACGCGCTTCCTGCGCTTCGCGGCCGGCATGTTGTGATACAGGAGCGCGAGCTCGATATTTTCGGCGACGGTGAGCTCGTCGATGAGATTGAAGCTCTGGAAAATGAAGCCGATGTTCATCTTCCGGATCTCGCTGCGCTTCGCCTCGGAATAGGGCGCGACGTTCTCGTCGAAGAAGAAGTAGTCGCCCTCGCTCGGGTTATCGAGCAGGCCGACGATATTGAGTAACGTCGACTTGCCGCAGCCCGATGGGCCCATGATCGCGACGAATTCCTCCTGTTCGATCTCCAGGTTGACGCCGTTCAATGCGACGGTTTCTATCTCGTCTGTCTGGTAGATCTTGTACATGTTGTGCAGCTTGAGCATGTTGTTCCCCTTGTCAGGAAGGTTGAATCAATTCGTTTAGTCGGCGTCGAGGACCAGGCGGTCCATGCCGGTGAAGCTCGTGTACGGTGAGGTGATGACTTTCTCGCCCGGCTCCAGTCCGTCGAGCACTTCGATGTAATCGGTATTGCGCCGCCCGAGACGCACGGTGCGTCGGATCGCCTCCGATCCGTCCGGTGCGACAACGAACACCCAGTTGCCGCCGGTCTCCTGGTAGAAAGAGCCGTTCGGGATCAGGGTCGCGTCCGAGTTGTCGCCGAGCGTAAGGCGCAGTTGCAGCGTCTGGCCGCGGCGCAGGCCGTCAGGCTCCTCGTCGAAGGTCATGTCGACTTCGAACTGCCCCTCGTTCACCTGCGGATAGATCTTGGCGACCTTCAGCGACAATTCGCGGCCATTATTCGTGGCGGTGGCGACCTGGCCTATGTCGACCCGGCCGAGATAGAACTCGTCGATCCTCGCGTTCAGCTTGTAGCCGTCGGGGTCATCGATCTGTCCCAGCCGGCCGCCGCGCTCGATGGACTCGCCGATCTCGACATCGAAGCCGGAAAGCTTGCCGGCAACCGGCGCCCGCACGTTCAGGTCGTCTAGGTTCTTGCGCGCGAGGGCGAGGCTCGTCTCGAGCTGGGTGCTGGCCGAGCGCAGCTGCCGCAGCTGTTCTTCCTGCAGCCGCGAGTCAGTCGCCTGGCTCTCCAGTGTTACGGCACGACGATTCTCGTAATAGGTCAGCTCGTCCTGCAATTCGTCGAGCGTGGACTTGGACACGAGTTCCTTCGCCGCCAGGTCGCGCTGACGTTCGATGCTGCGCGTCAGCCGCGTGATCTGGTAATCGATCTCGACCAGGTTGCGCTTGTGCGCCAGCCGGTTCTGCTCCAGCTGCAGCTCGAGCGTCCGCATGAAGTTCAGCTGTTCCGTGACCGCGGCTTCCCGGCCGAGCACTTCGAGCTGCAGGTTGGTGTTCGACAGGCGTACGATCGGGTCGCCTGCCGCGACGACCGCGCCGTCTTCGACGAGGACTTCCTCGACCCGGCCGCCTTCGACCGCATCGAGGTAAACCGTGCTACGGGGCACGAGCCGGCCGCGGAGCGGGATGAAGTCCTCGAAGGTCCCGACCGTGACTTCGGACACAGCGATGCGCTCGGAGTTGACGCTCAGGCTGCGTCCCGCAAGCAGCGTGCTCACGAGCCAGCCGGCAAACAGCAGCACGAGCAGCCCGGCCATGCCGTACACCAGTTTGCGGCTCATCGGCGTCTTTCTGGCGACGCGCCGATCCATGCCCTGGCCGGAAATCGACCCACGGCTGTCCTGCTTTGCCTGTTTGAGACTCGAGATCTTGTTCACTGTCATTCCCGTCGTGTTCGCGAAAGCCATTTGCCCTATGTATAGCAATCGCCGTGCCAAGTCGGTAAGTACCTGATCTATAAGCTATCACTGGTCAAATTCGTGTCGCCCCACCGGTCAAACTGTACGCCTGCGGACAGCGAGTGTACGATTCCGGACACTGTCCGGGGCACGCTGATGAGCAAGAGCGGCACCATCCTCGTCGTCGATGACGATGACGACATCCTGACGGCGGCGCGCCTGCTGCTCAGGCGCCGCTTTGCCGAGGTGGTGACCTGCCGCCGGCCCGAGCGCATCCCCGAGCTGATGCAGCGACATCGGTTCGACAGCGTGTTGCTGGTCATGAATTTCGGCCCCGGC
>JARRLQ010000099.1:0-6120 GCA_037386905.1 Woeseiaceae bacterium | reverse complement strand
TCCGGCGACACCTCGCAGGACCTGAAAACCGGCTTCCTGCTGGGCGCAACGCCGCGCGCGCAGCAGACCTCGGAACTCATCGGCGTACTGACGTCCGCAACGTTCGTGTGCCTGACGGTGCTCGCACTCGGCAAAGGTTTCGGCTTCGGCAGCGAAGAACTGCCGGCACCGCAGGCGACCCTGATGAAGCTCGTCATCGACGGCGTGCTGGACCAGGATCTTCCCTGGGGGCTCGTCGCGATCGGCGTCGGCATCGCGTTCGCCTGTGAGATCCTGCGCATCCCGTCGCTGCCTTTTGCGGTCGGCGTATATCTCCCCGTATCGACGATGACGCCGATATTCGTCGGCGGCCTCATTCGCCTGTGGATGGAACGCACGGCGAAGGACGACACCGTCGCCGCCGACCGGCGCGAGCGCGGCGTCCTGCTCGGCAGCGGCTTCGTGGGCGGTGAAGGCTTGTTGGGCGTCGGCATCGCACTGGTTGCCGTCGCCAAGAGCAAGCGGCCCGACGGCATCGGCACGGAGTGGCTGGGTAGTGAAGCCACCGCGATGCTCGTCGGCGCGGCGGCTTTCGCGGTGTTCATTGCCTGGTTCTTCCGTTCGGTGCGCGGCAACAATGCATAGGCCTGGAGATCCCGCAAAGCTGTGGACTCCGTAACGCAGGCTGCACTGGGCGCAGCGATCGGCGGCGCCATTGCCCCTGCCGGGCTGCGACGCAAGGCGCTGCTCGCAGGCGCGGCGCTGGGCACGCTGCCTGACCTCGATGTCCTTATTGATTACGGTGATGCGGTCGCCAACTTCACCTACCACCGGGGATTCAGCCATTCCCTGTTCGTGCTGCCGCCTTTTGCGGTGCTGCTGTGGCTGGCGCTCAGACGCTGGTGGGCGCCGGTTCGTGAAGCGCCGTGGCGGTGGCTGGCAATCATCGGTCTCGCGCTGATTACGCATCCTTTGCTCGATGCGCACACGGCCTACGGTACGCAGCTGCTCTGGCCGCTCACGGTGCCGCCGACCATGTGGGCGACCCTGTTCATCATCGACCCGCATCGCCGCCGCCTGGCCGGCAAGACCTTGGAGCGAACGCGTGATTCGTTCGTGCGTGCTCCTGAGCACGCTCTACCTGGGATGGTCCTGGACCGCGCAGTCGATCGTTGCCCACCATGCTGACGAAGTACTGGCTGACAGGGGGCTGCAGGGCGCGCCTGTTTTCATAACGCCGACACCGTTCAACACCTTGCTCTGGCGTATCGTCGTGCAGACCGAGGAAGGCTACCTCGAGGGGTTCGATTCGCTGCTCGTGGACACGGGTCGGCTTGATTTCACCGCCTACGCGTTCGACAGGAATCTGCTCGAGACCGCGAGCGACGTCTGGGCCGTGTCGCGACTGCGTTGGTTTTCACGGGACTTCATCAAAGCCGGCGTTGCGGACGATCGCCTGTTGATCACGGACCTGCGCATGGGGCAGGAGCCCATATACGTGTTCACGCATGTAGCCGCTGTGCGGGGCAATCCGCACTGGGAGACGATACCGACCGAATTGATCCCGGTTTCCATCGACGAGCGCGCACTGCTTGACGCCTGGAAACGCATGTGGACGCACTGACCGTCCGGAGCCGCTAGTCTTCGACCTCCGTCTCGAACTGCTGCAGTCCCTCGGCGAGGTAATCTGCCAGCAGGGGCGTTCCAACCAGGTACTCGGTGGTGTGATCCGTCCAGGCTTGTTCGGCGAACTTCAGTGCCTCACCCCACTCTTCCAGCGCATAGTCGCCACGCCCGATCCACATTAGCGCGACCAGCGACATCTGCTGGTCCGGTTCGAGGTCGTCGATCGTCGTCTTCAGCTCCTGGTAGTAAGGGTCGCCCGCGAAATCGGTGGCGAATTGCTCCGCCAGGTCCTCGTTCACGGCTTGGACCTCGTCCTCTTCCGGGAACGTCACGTCCTCGCGCGAATGAAATTCGTGCACCTTGTCAATAACGAACCGGACGATATCCGGATTCAGGTCTAGTGCGGGCATCTGGTTTCACCAATCGTCAGTTTTTACGGCAGCGGCACGGGCACCCAGTGCCGTCGATTACCGTTTCACTAGATTTGTGCGGCCGCCAACGTCGTGCAATGCGTAATATTACCTAAGCGGCGCGCCATGAAGTCGCTATGTTAGTCTCGTCCATCCATCAATTCACGGGCACGAACTGTCATGACTGACACCAAGCATGCCGCCTGGAAACGCCACCTGGAAGGAATCGCCAATGAGCTGCTGCGCCTGTCCATCGCCTGCGATGTGCAGCTGCGCGAACCCGGCGTAGTGGAGCGCATCCTCAGGGACGACGCGACCGTCTGCGGCAGGAACAACCCTGAAGCATTTCGCAAGCTACGCAACCTCGTCATGGCGACCTACGATTCGCTCGGCAAGTCCATCGACCGGATCGGACCGGAAGACACAAAGATGATCAGGGATGCCATCACCGCACGGATTGCGGAACGCAGAGACAGTGGTGGTCATATAAAGAAAGATTCCGGGCAAGACGAATGAGGTAACCGGGGATATCTCCGTCGCCAGAATGCGACACAAATTCGCACAGAACAGGCGCGGGTTTTCGCTATACTCCGCTCGTTTCTAGTTCTGAAAGCGTTTGGGCCAATGACTTTCCGATTCGTTCGTGCACGGACAGTGTCAGCCGTGTGCTTGTTCGTGCTGTGCGCCGCGTGCAGCAGCAATCCGCAACAGGAAACCGTGCAGTCGCCTGAGGCGGCGCCGAACGGCGACTTCTTCGTCGGCGCACGCCCGGTCTACGCGCACCTCGTCAACGAGCGAGGCGGAGGCTGGGTGTTCACAACCATAAGCGCGTCTGACGTTTCCACCGATTCGGGCTATCTCGTCCGGCTAAACGACCTCACGCCCGCGTTCGACATTCGCACAGCTGAGTGCACGCCGCAGGTGTATCCCGCCTCGCACCGTTGCAGTCCTCTGCACCCATTCCGCGAGAAAGATACCGGCATGCTCGACAAGATCATCAACGGCAGTATCGCGGTCGGAACAGCCGGAAAGGTCACCGACATTTCCCAGACATATGAAACCGCGTTTGACGAAGCTGCGTTCAACCGAGCCGTTGATGAGGCGTTGCTCAACTCCGGACTGGACACGCAGCGACGCCGGCTGATCGCCCTGCTCGATACCTATGATCAGGAAGCGGCTGGCGCACGGACCGAGTTGGCCAACATGACGCAACAACTTTCTGCGACTCGCGACAGTGCGAACCATGTCGAACTCGATGTTCAGCCCAGCATCGACGGGCTGACCGATTACTACCAGGACGACATCGACTTCGCCGATTTGATAGCGGTGACACCTGTGGGCGGTGGCGACAAGCCGTCGATGACGTTAGAGAAGCGGGATACTCTGCCCTGCGACGCACGACATTGCATGGCGGCAGCGGAAAACGCGCTCTCCGCACTGCGCCGGGATATCGAATCTAACAGGCAACGGCTGTCGGCAATGATGTCGCCGGGTTCCAGGGTCTACGATGTGCGGTGCGAAGATACCGTGTACGGCCACTACCTGCTCTCGGTCACATGCCCGGAGCAGATCGTTGCCGGGGGAGATGGCCCCGTCGAGTTGCCGGTTAACGTCACGATACTGTCGCGAGACTTCGAAAAGCTGTTTCCGAACGTCGATCTCGCCGATAACCGCCTCCGCGTGTCCGTCAAGCATCACTCCGTTACGTTTACAAACACGACGGACGAGTACATAACGCTCAGCGCACAAACGATCTACTACAACTCCATCGTCAATACGACATCGCTCCCCCTGGACATCCCGCCAGGTATATCGATCACCCGGGACGTCGATGAATTTGTCTCGCAGTCCATCGACATCGAATCGAGTTACCGGCAGATGACGCCGGACAAGGCTGCCGGCACATCATTCCAGTTCGGTGTCGCCGTTCGTTACCGCGTCGCATCCGACCCGGACGAGAAGACGTTGCACGACATGCGGTCCTTCAACGTGGGCTGCGTGATCGAGAATCATGTCGAACCGGGATCGTGCGCGCCGCCAGCCACCGCTGATGAAAATGTACAGCGGACGGCAAACCAATCGGAGAAGGCCGGCACTCCAGCGATGTAGAATCAGGCGCTGCGAATCGCTGCCAGAGACAACAGGATACGTGCGCTCATTCAATCTCGCGCCTGATAAGGCCGGTACACGAGAGAATGCAGTAAACCGCTGCTGCCGATGCCGCCATGAGTGGCCGGACAGGCCCTTTGGTCATGCAACCAGGCACGCCTGCCCGAAGTGCGGCTCGGTTTACTGGCGATGGCTCAATTACGAGCGGCGCGACTGAGCCCATCATTGGCGCAGCCTGCCCCGGGTTGAACGCTTTTCGCGGCCGACGGTCAAAATGCTGAACGACCAGGAAGAAGAATCAATGATGTCCCAGTACGCCGCCAAACTATGTCTGCTCCTGGTCGCCCTGGTTACGGCCGGGGGGTGCGGTGGCGGATCGTCGGGCGGATCGCCACCACCGCCCCCGCCTCCGACGGAAACGTTCAGTTACACCGTACCGGAAGATATAGGCGACGGATGGCAGGTCGGCGACCTTGCTGCCGAGGGCTTCGACACACAGATGATCATCGACATGATGAACGACGTCCTGGATGAAACCTATCCGGGAATCGATTCCGTCGTCATCGTCAGAAACAACAAGCTGCTGCTTTACTGGTACGACCGCGGGCGGGAACTCGATCAGTTCGACGCCTGGATCAACAACATGACCCGTGAACGGCATGTGCTGCATTCAACATCGAAGAGCTTCACCTCGGCCCTTATCGGCATCGCGATCGATCAGGGCCACATTGCATCGACGCAGGTAAGCTTCCTCGACCTGTTCGATTACCCGGATTATGAGAACTGGGATCCCAGGAAAGCGGACATCACGCTCGAGGATGCGCTAACGATGCGCCTCGGAATCCGCTGGGACGAGTGGTCGCGGCCCTATACCGACCCCCAGAATGATCTCGTGAATCTCGAGAACAACAACTTCGACTGGCCGAAAGCGCTGCTTGACTTGCCGATGGCCAACGATCCGGGCACGACGTTTGCGTACAACACGGCGGCCACCATCGCGATCGGCAAGGCGCTGGAAAACGCGACCGGCGAACGGTTGGCACGATTTGCCGATACCTACCTGTTTCTTCCGATGCAGATCACTGACGCACGCTGGTGGTCGCCCAACAGCCTGGCCAATGGCGGCAGCGGCCTGTTCCTGAGAACCCGCGATCTCGCAAAGTTCGGCCAGCTCTATCTCGACGGCGGTGCCTGGCAGGGCCAGCAGCTGATCAGCGCGGACTGGATCGCGGAATCCGTAATCCGGCGCGTAGACCTGTCGGACGTCCTGACCTTCAGCGAGGGCTATGGCTACCAGTGGTGGCTCGACGAGCTGCCATACAACACACAGCTACTCGAAACCTGGGTGACATCGGGTTATGGCGGGCAATACATTTTCGTTATTCCCGGGCTGGAACTCGTCGTTGCGTTTACGGGGCACAACTACGAGAACGTGGACGGCATCAGAAACCTGTACACGATGCTGCGCTTCCACATCATGGCGGCGATCGACTAAGCCTTAGCGGTAGCCCATCGGGTCCAGCCGGAACCGGTACGGCCTGCCGGCATCCTCCGCGGCATAGTCAATGCCGACGCGCGGCCCGACACTGATACAGGCCTCATCGACGCGCAAACCATGGTCCTCGATCCGGATCGGGCCATCCAGCAGGCTGCTGCCGGTGAGCGTTGTCGTGATACCCAGGGCCTTCGCGACAGAACCCGGGCCCGCCAGCAGCGATCGGTCGGCACGTGATTTGGCTCGCCTTTGCAGCATCGCAGGAAGTCCGGAATGCGGCTGGCCGGCCCTCACAAGAACCGCATGCGGGACGCCACTGACGTTGGTTACAACATTGAAGAGATGGTGGATGCCGTAGCATAGATAGACATAGGCAACGCCACCCGGGCCGTACATCGGTTCGGTCCTGCGGGTCCTGCGATCGCCGTAGGCATGGCTCGCCTTGTCAGAAATGCCGGCGTAGGCTTCGGTCTCGGTAATGACCACCGAGGTGCGCCGCCC
>JARRLQ010000098.1:0-5472 GCA_037386905.1 Woeseiaceae bacterium | reverse complement strand
GTGACTTTTTCGATGATGTGTAACCGTCGACGTTGAAGCGTCGACATCGTATGTTGCCGTATAGGCGACATAGCCGCTAATGATCTCTTCTACAGTCTTCTTTTCACTAGAGAACCTCCGAAATCGGCCTGATCATTGGTTTTGCGTAGATGTCTGTTTTGGGTCACAAGCCCCCATTGTTACTAAGTCCAGCCCACCCCGATTCACTCGGGGGACGCATTCCAAATACCATGGGTAGATAGCCACCGGCCATCTGGCGTACGTATCAGCAACTCAATATATCGGCCCCTGTCAACCACAGCCTCGCCATCGGGGCCGTTGACCGTGAGCTCGAAACTGCCAGTTTCATAACCGAGAGTACCCGAACTTTGGGCATCCATCGTCTCAACTGAGACGTTGCGGATACCGCTCATTTCGATTGCACCCCGCCAATATTCCTCGATCGCTTCTCTGCCTCGCACAAGGGGCTCGCCGGGCGGAATCAAAACGGCGTCCTCTGTATAGGCGGCCGCTGCCGCCTTCGCGTCTTTTGCATTAAGAGCGGCTGCGAAATCTCGGTTCATCTGGCCGAGTTCAAATTTGCTGGCTGACGCATCGGTTTGGCCTACATCTTCCGAGCTGGAACATCCAACCAAGGCAACCAGGACTACAAACGACAGTACGTTTTTCATTGATCTTTCTCCGTATCCAATTGATCGAAGCCCTTTACTCAGAAGGCCGCTTTGGGTCACTACCAGCCGCCGAGTATAGCCTGATATCAGCCGCTTGAGCGGCAGAAGCCACTCCTACAGACCGTCACCGCAGTCTTCGAGGATCGCCATGATCCGGGGCAGCCACTCGCGATGCTCCGGCTTCATGAGTACCGAGCGCAGGCAGGTGACCGTCTCCGTGTCTCTTTCGAGGCCGGGCTGGTAGGTCGCGACGATTTCCGCTGGCAATTCGATCAGGGCAAGGTGAAGCTCCTGCTTTGCGGCCAGCTCGAATACCCGCCGCGCTTTCTCGCTGGCGGCGCTCGCTGAAGGTGCCAACAGCGAGTAACAAACGATGTCGAGTTCCGGTTGCATGAGCGGCCGGTAATTCGGGCTGGCACCCAGCAATTTCCAGAAATCGCGCGCTGCAAGCAGGCAATCATCCAGCCAGCTTGAGAGTTGTCCGCCTTTCTCCAGCGGGAACATCTGTTGCGTTGCCCACAGCGCAACTGCAGACGCGCCTGGACGGGAACATTCGAGACTGATTTCGCCGAGGTGCAGCTCCGCTGAACTGAAGTACGTAAATGGCGAGTCATGTTTGTAATACCGGCCGACGCTTGCATCGCGAAACAGAACGCACCCGCATCCATAGGGCTGCAGCCCATGTTTGTGGGGATCGACGACGATGGAGTCGACCTTCGTCAAGGCGTCGTACGCAGCTCGGGTTTCCTCTCGTAGCCGGCTCGCCAACCCGAAGTATCCGCCATAAGCCGCGTCAGCATGAACGCGAACATCGTGTTTTTCTGCGAGGTCAAGAATCTCGGGCAGGCGATCGACCGCACCGAGGCCGGTATTACCGATCGTCGCTACGATCGTGCCAACATCGCCGCCCTCCAGGAGTTCTTCGATCGCGGCCAGGTCCATGCGGCCGCTGTCGTCAACGGCAACCGGCGAGAACGGCAGCCCGAGCACTTCACTGATGCGGCTGTGCGTATAGTGGGCCTGTTTCGAGGCGATGATGCGTTTGCCCGGATGCAGCCGGCCTGCTATCCACAGCGCTTCGAGATTGGCCATCGTGCCGCCGCCGGTCAGGTGCCCGAGCGGGGCATCCCAGCCATACATGTGGCCGAGTTCGACGATGCACTCTTTTTCCATCGCCGAACTGGCCTTGCCGCCGTCGAGGGCATGGTTGTTGGGATTTACCCACAGGGACATCGCGTAAGCGACGCGCGCCACGGCGTGCGGTGGTTTGAGCATCTGACCCGCGTACTGCGGGTGATAGTAGGGGTAATTGTCCTGCATACGCCTGGCAACGGCCTGCAGCACCGCGTCGGCGGCCTTCGTGTCGAACTCGGGCGTAAAGTCGGGCAGGTTTTGGTATCCCTCGGCAAGCGTCGCGAGGGCTTTCTGCAGGAGCTCGAGTTCGGCGGGATTGATCATGGAGCATCTCGGGAGCTGTTACGGCGCGGAGCTTACCGTAATATTGACGCATGGACCTAATAGCCCTTGCCGTGCCGTTCTTTTTGCTCGCGATCATCATCGAGCTGATTGTCGATCGCGTACGGGGGAGTGGGCTGTTTCGCGCCAACGATGCGATCAATAGCCTGAGCGCCGGGATCCTGAGCACGACAACCGGATATTTCACGCGCTTCATCCAGTTTTTTGCCTGGGGCTACGTGTTGCAGAACTTTGCCCTGATCGATATGCCGCTATCGTGGTTCGATGCATCGCCGAGGGGCATCGCGTTGTGGGTGACGGCGGCACTGGCCTGGGACTTTTGCTACTACTGGTTCCATCGTTTCAGCCACGAGATATCAATACTTTGGGCCGCGCATGCCGTGCATCACCAGAGCGAGGACTACAACCTGTCAACGGCGCTCAGGCAGACGAGCAGTGGTTTCCTGTTTGGCTGGATCTTCTACCTGCCACTGTTCGTGATCGGTTTCCCGCTCGAAGTATTGCTGACCGTCAACGCCATTAATCTCATCTACCAGTTCTGGGTGCACACCCAGACGGTTCGGCGCCTCGGCCCGCTCGATTACATCCTCGTTACACCGTCCAACCACCGCGTTCACCACGCGCAAAACGAGCGCTATATCGACAAGAACTATGGCGGCATGCTGATCCTCTGGGATCGCATGTTTGGCACGTTCGAGGACGAGCGGGACGACGATCCCGTGGTGTTCGGTGTGCGCAAGCCGCTCGCGAGCTGGAATCCGTTCTGGGCCAACCTGCAGGTGTATGACTACCTGCTGTTTGATGCACGCAAGGCCAGCAAGTGGCGTGACAAGATCGGCGTATGGTTTCGGCGCACCGGTTGGCGTCCTGCAGATGTCGAGGCCCGGTTCCCCAAGGCGCGAGCGGACCTGACCAAGTTTGCCAAGTTCGATACGCATCCCGGTCCATGGATGCAGCGCTACGTCATGTTCCAGTTTGTCGTGGCGATTGTCGTCACACTGGCTATTGCAAAATTGTTCGCCGAAGAAGGCGCGAACGCCGTGCTGCTGCCATGCCTGATGTTGTGGGCGCAGCTCTGGGCGATCGGGTTGCTCAACGAGGGCAGGGGCTACGCCGTGAAGCTAGAGCTGGCGCGCCTGCTGGTGGTGGTGCCGGCAGCAACCGCTATGCAGGAGGGCGCCTTTTGGCCGGCCGTTATCGCTTACATTGCAGTGTCCGTGATCGGCCTTTTGCTTGGATCGAAAAATAAATTAAAACAGCAAGTTAGTTTAAATACTTAAGGTTAATTATGATTATGCAGCGCGAGAGTTTTCGCAGCGCGGCGCCGTGGGAAGAAATCGTCGGCTACTCGCGGGCCGTCAAAACGGGCCCGTTTATAGCGGTCACCGGCTGCGCCGCGGTGGGTCCCGATGGTGAACTGGTCGGCGAGGGCGACGCATATGCCCAGGCTGCCCGATGCATCGAAATCATTCGGCAGGTTCTCGAGTCTGCTGGTGCGAGCCTGGGAGACGTCGTCAGGACGCGCATGTTCGTCACCGACATTGACCAGTGGGAGGACATCGGGCGTGCCCACCGGGAGGCGTTCGGCGACATCATGCCGGCCACGACCATGGTCGAAGTCAGCCGCCTGATTGATCCGCGCATGCTCGTCGAGATTGAGGCCGACGCGATCATTGCGGGGGAAACATGAGTCACATCGATTCCTGTTGCTTTTCGTTTGCTGCTGCGCAATTTCCGGTTGCAGCGCCGGTGAGGATGCACCGCTGCAACTGGACACGCCCATCCGGGGGGGCTATGCGGTTGGCTCGACGAACATGCGCCTGGCGCCGGAATTTGAGGGTATCGGCGACGACGCGATGCAGGATGCGCTGCAGGGTCGGCTCGGGCGGCCCGAGCGCCGCGACTTTATTGTCGACATGCTGCAGCATCCCGAAGCGACCTGGATCACGGACATTGCTGTGCCGGACGAGCCAGCGCTTTACGGCCCGGCCAGCGGCACGACTCTGCCCGTTTTGACCTACCTGACGTATCCGTCGGCACCTCAGGACCAAAAGAACCCCTATACCTTTCCTTACTACAACGGGAGGTATGGCGAGTTCGAGGACATGCTCGAACCCGGAGAGACGCCGAGCTTCGCGGACCCTGACGCCCGTTATCCATTGGTTATCATCGCGCATGGCGCGTTTTCTCACGGTCTTTACGAAGTGCAACATGCGCACGAGCTAGCCAGCAATGGCTATGTCGTTGCAGTCATCACCTATGGCGACGAACGCAGCGGCGACCTGGATGGCGACAACAGGCACGCGGCATACCTGAGGCCGCTGTTAACAAAGGGTGTGCTCGACTCGATACTCGAAAGCGAGATGTTCGGGCCGCATGTCGACGCTGACAATATCGGCATTACGGGCCACAGCTTCGGCGGCCTTACGGCACTGGCGGTGGCTGGTGGAGCGGTATACGGGAATTCGGCGTCTGTAGTCGACGAGCGAATCCGGGCCGCTGGCATTTCCGCACCCTGGGTTGGAGGACACTATGATGGCGAAGATGTGCTTGCGTTTGGTGCTGATAACCAATCCCTGGAACGCGTCGATATTCCCGTAATCTGTTTTTTCGGCACCAGGGACGAGGCCGCATTGGCATCAGTCATATTGCCGGCGATGAGGAAGCTGTCCGGCCCGACCTATGTCGTTGAACTGGTTGATCAGCCGCACATCTTCGATGGCCCATCCTGGGAAGACCGAAACAAGTGGGAGCTGCTGTTTCTTGATGCGTTTCTGAAAGCCGACGCAGCGGCATTGGAAATGCTTGCCTCTGGCAGTTCGGCGAAGGGCGGTAACGAGGACCGGCAATTATTCGACTACCAGAGAGCAGCTGATTCACCAGCGCATTAGGGATCGTCGCGCGTCCAGGTCTCGGAACGGCCGAATAACGAAACGCCGATATAGCCACGAATTTTCAGCGTGTCGTCATCAATCTGCGTAATCGTGCACTTGTAGGTCCTGCCACTATTCGGGTCGTAGACGGTGCCATTCTTCCAGCGCCTACCACCGTCGTGTTCGAACCCGCTCATGATGACGAGGCCATCGAGGCGGCGGCTGCGAAGCGCAGGGTCCGGGTTACGGTCGTCAAACTTCCGTTCGCTGGGACTGCCCGGCGGTGCGCCGGCGATAGTGCCCTCGAGAGAATCGCCGACCAGCGAGATCCGAATCCAGCCGTCCTTCTCCTGCGTCAGCCAGCGGCCTTCGACAGATGCGGATTCCGGCCACGCCAGACCCGGTAACAAGACGAGAAAGCAGAGTGACCACCGACTGATCAGATTCATTAA
>JARRLQ010000097.1:0-5535 GCA_037386905.1 Woeseiaceae bacterium | reverse complement strand
TGGCTCTGTCTGGGTGGCCAGCATGAACATCGACAGGGTCTTCAGGATCGATCCGAAAGCACACGCGGCGGTTGCGAGAATCGATATTTGCGATCGCCCCCTGGATGTCGCGGCCCTGAACGGCTTCATCTGGGCCGGGTGCGGCGACGACGGCATAATTGCAAAGATCGACCCGGTCTCTGACTCGGTCATCGCCCAATACAGGACCGGCGGCAGCCCGTTCTACGTCGCCGCCGGCGATAACGAATTGTGGATCAGCAATGATACGCATCCATCCGTATCCCGCTTTGATATAGGTAGCGGCGAAGTGACGGCCAACATGTTTCTCGGCACTGTCCCTGCCAACCTGTGCACCTCGCCAGGCCACGCATGGGTCACCGAGTTTTCGAGCGGCACGCTGTTTCGTATCGTAGACAACCAGTGAGACCAGTGGCACGCTAGTAGCCAACCCATGCTTATCGTTATCGGCGCCGTCATCGGCGTACTCTTCGGCGGTATACCCGGAGCCCTCATTGGTGGGCTGATCGGCTATGGCGCTGGTTTCGTCCTGCGGCAGTCCGTTGTCGGCGGGCTGCGCGTCGTGCAGTCGCAACTCATCGAGTCAACCTTCAGCATCATGGGCGCCCTGTGCAAGGCCGACAAGGTCGTTACCCGCGATGAAATCGACGCCGTGAAGCGCACGTTCGAGATGCTGAACCTCAACAGCGAACAGCGCACCCAGGCCAAGGCCGCCTTCAACCGCGGCAAGCAACCGGACTTCAATCTTGATGCCGCCGTCGACGGTTTTGCGCGCATCAGCCGCGGCCGCGGACCATTGCTGCAACTTTTCATGCAACTACAGATCATGGCCGTGGCCGCCGATGGTCGTATTCATCCCGCCGAGCATGAAATGCTTGTGCGCATTGCCCGGCGCCTGGGCTTGCACGAGTCAGACGTCTCGCGACTCGAGGCGCTGCTGCGCGCAGCGACCAGTGGACCATCCGCCGCTGGCGCCCCGCCGCCCAGGGACCGGCTGGCCGATGCTTATGCCGCTCTCGGTGTCACCCCGAATTCCAGCGCCGCGGAGATCAAACGCGCATACCGCAAGCTCATCAGCCAGAACCACCCCGACAAGCTGGCCGCCCGTGGCTTGCCCGAAAGCATGCGTGCCGTCGCGGAAGAGCGCTCGCGCGAGATCAACTCGGCCTATGACCTGATCAAGGCGGCGCGGAGTGATGTAAAGTAGAGCGGCCGCTAGCGCCGCTCGACAAAATTTCCGAATGTGGATGCGTGTAACCATTTGTGCATTCGGGCGCTATAAGCAGACATGAACACAACTTCCCGAGCACTTGTGAAGCCGGCTGCGATTGCGGCCATTATCCTGACCACTCTAAGCCCCGATATCTCCCTGGCCGAGCAGGAAGGCAGATCCCTGACCGATGACCAGTGGCGCGCCGATATCGAAACTGTCGCTTCATCCATCCGCGACATCCACCCTCGCCCGTTTCGGAACATCGAAAGAGCCCGCTTTGATGAAGCTGTAGCGCAGCTGATCGCCGCTGCCCCCGAGTTGTCTGATAAAGAGATCATCGTTCGTCTTGCGGCTCTCGTGGCGCTGGCTGACGACGGCCATACGCGCCTTGCATTACCCAGGCAATACCCGGAGATCGGGTTGGAGTTTGGCCATACGCCGACACCGGCACCCGAGCATGCATCGCTGGAATTCTCGCAGTTGCCCGTGGCGTTCGAGCAATTCGCTGACGGTGTCTACGTGGTGGCTGCCACTGCCGATCATCGCGAATTGATCGGGGATCGACTCGTCGCAATCGACGACACGCCTGTCGCTGAGGCCATGGAAGCCATTAAAGCCATCACGTTTGCCGAAAATAAACAGCTTGATCGGCTAATGGGCGCCGACCGGCTCTCGCTGCCTGAAGCGCTTGCCGCATTGGGGATTGCGCGCTCGGCCAACAGCCTGACCCTGGCCTTGGAAGATGACAATGGCGTTCGCAAAGTCGAGGTGGAACCGTTATCCGGCAAAGATCCCGACTGGATAGGGTCATTTGCCGATGACAAACTGCCATTGCGGCTCCAGCGGCCCGAAAGAAAGTTCTGGGCCGAGCATGTCGAAGACGGCAACTTCGTTTACATGCAAATGGACGAGATTGGAGACGATGACATCCCGCTTGCGCAGTTCGTCGTCGAAACGCTCGACCTTGCAACCACGAAAAATGCACGCCTCATTATTGACGTGCGTAACAACTTTGGCGGCTCCGGTGGACTGAACCGCACACTCGTAACATCGCTCATCGGCAATGATTCACTGAATCGCCACGATCGCACGTTTGTGCTGATTGGCCGGCGGACATTTTCGGCCGCGCAAATGCTCGTCAATGAACTCGAGCGGTACACGCATGTCACCTTTGTCGGTGAACCGACAGGTTCGCGACCCGACCATTTCGGTGATCCACAGAAGATACGCCTCGAACACAGCGGTCTTACACTCCGGGTGTCGCGCCTGCACTGGAGCAGCTACACGGCATTCGACGAGCGCGACTCCACGCACCCGGATTTTCCTGTCGCCTGGACTTCAGACGCCTATTTCTCCGGACAAGACCCGGCACTGGATTTTGCCCTCGGGCTCGACGATACGTCGATGAACACATTGTTGATGGGCGCGATCGAGCGCAGGGACATGCAGCAGGTTGCCCGCTACACGCTTGGCAGCAAGTTGTCGGCGGATACCTATGCCGTGGATATTTCGCCGGTTCTTGTTGATCTCGTGAGCGAGTTTGCGAGAACAGAAGACTTCGATGCTGCCGCCCTTACCTGCCGTATCGGTCTGTACTTTTTTCCCGAACATCGTGGCTTTGCGATGGCGCTCCGGCGGCTGAGCTTCGACGAGTCATAGGAATAGACCGCCCTACTCGTTCTCCGCCATTGCGGCAACGGATACATCGCCATTGGCGTCGACCGTCACGTTCATGATGATCGGCCTGCAACACACCTGGCAATCCTCGATGTATTGCTGGTCCGGCAGCGAGTCATCGACGAGGATCGTGATGTTCTCGCCGCAGCAGGGGCAGCCAATGTCCTGTTCGATCAGTTCGGGCATTGATTCACTCTACCGCAGTGTGCTCCGCGATGAACTGCTCGGCCGCCGCGAATATCCGTTGCTTTCTGTCGCTGTCGAGTCGCTCGAGTGCCTTGGGCATCAATGCCAGGCGCGGATTGCCAGTGAAGAAGTCCCTGTGATTGTCGATGAAGCGCCAGTACAGGCCGTCGACGACGTCGCACCACACCCCTCTGGGATAATCGCTCATCTTGAGAATATAGTTGCTGCCGCAAATGTAGGGCTTGGTCGCGAAGATTCCGCCGTCGCTGAACAATCCCATGCCGTAAACGTTCGGCCCCATCACCCACTCCGACGAGTCGACATACATCTCCATGAACCAGCGATGTGCCGACGCCGGCCGAATCTCGCACAGCGTCATCAGGTTACCGAGCACCATGAGTCGCGGGATGTGATGTGTCCAGCCCATGCGCCATGCAGTGTGAATCGTGTCATCCAGCGGCACGATGCCCGTGGTGCCCTCGTACCAGGACGACGTCAACTCGCGCTGGTGTGACCAGAAGTTGCTCTTGTTCTGCTGCTCGCCGTATTCGCGATAAACACCACGCACGAACTCGCGCCAGCCAATGACCTGGCGCACGAACCCTTCAACACTCTGCAGTGGCGCCGCATCTGCGCGAACCAGGACCTTCTCGATGACTTCGTCTGGCGTCAGCAGCCCGAGGTTGATGCAGGGGCTCAGCAAACTGTGGAAGACCGTCGCCGATCGCGTCGTCATCGCATCTTCGTAGGGCCCGAACTGCTCAAGACGTTCGGCGACAAATTCGTCAAGCCATGCCAGCGCTTGCTGCCGCGTTGTCGGCCAGCAGAAGTCGGCAGTCTCCCCGGGATGATCCGGGAACTCTCTTTCGACCAACGGAATCAGGTCTTCAACGTGTTTGGTCCGCGCCGCCGGGTGGATGTCCGGTGGAATAACCTTACGTGGCAGCTTCTTGCGATTGTCGGCATCGAAACTCCAGCGACCGCCGACCGGCTCGCCCGCGTCATCGACGAGGATATTCAGTCGACGCCGTTGTCGCTTGTAGAAGTCGCCCATCAATAGCCGCGACTTCTTGTTTGCAAAGCTGGCGAATTCGTCTCGAGAGCAAAGGAACATCGGTGATGCCAGCTCCTTGCGCTCGAGACCGTTGCGGTCTGCAAACCGGATGAGCCTTTGTTCCGTTGCCTTGTCTTCGATCTCGAAGTGAATGAACTTCGAGGTCCCTGCTTCCTCGAGCACCTCCTGCAGCTTTTCGTCGTAGGACCTCTTGTCAGAGGTATCCAGCTCGACGTAGTGCACTCCATAACCAGCTTCTCGAAGTTCTTCGGCATACGAGCGCATCGCCGCGAGGAACATCACGATCTTCTGTTTGTGATGCTTCTCGTAGGTGCACAGCCCGAGATCCTCGGCCATGAACACCGGCGCCGACCCGGGCGGCGGCAAATGCTGCAACGGGAACAGCTGGTTGCCGAGAATTACGAGCACTGAGACGCTGCTATCAGGATACGAGGATGAACAACAGCGAGAAGCAAGCCAGTGCTGTCGCGACAACACGCATGCGCAGGTAGTTCTGCGAAATCAGTCCTTTTCCGAACAACTGGAAGTCGACGGCCAGGAGCAGCGGATAGGCCAGGAGCTGCGTGCCGAGCGCCCATTGCAATTCGGAGGCCGCATACGCGATCCACACAATCAGGAAAACGACGTTACTGACAATGAAGAGATTCGGGGGAGCCGAGTCCTCGGCATAAAGCTGGGTTGCCCAGTGTATGCCGGTCAGGAAGCACAGGATGGCGACACTGTAACTGCTTGCTAACTCGTCCAGCCGGCCCAGTCGCGCAACTTCCTCCACACCGAGCACGGGCAGGAATGCACAGGCCAGGAAAGGCACCAGGCCGAGCAGCATCAGGGCGCTATAGACAGTTTGGCGATCCATGGCTGCTCAACCTATGAAAAGTCGGGACTCAATACAATCGCTGAAACGACTTGTTACAGCTGCTTCCTCGCCCGGGCTAGAACGTCCGCATCGCGCCGACAGTCAGCACGTTTCGGTCGTAGGAGAACACCGGGTCGCTGGAGTCGTTGTCCGAATACTGGTATTCGACCATCAAAATCCAGTCCCGGCCGAGGAATCGAGTCAATGCGCCGCGCGCCGATACGAGATTCTCGGTCCGTGGAAGTGCAGCATCACTGAAACGGCTGCGTCGATAGGCGGCGCCCGCTTCGAATCCCCAACCGACGTCCGGCAAGTAACGGTAGTCCACTGACAAACCGGTGCGCGCCGGTGAAACACCCGGGTCGAGACGATCGTTGTCTTCGTGGCGAAGCCGCAACATCAGGCGCCGCCCATCGCCGATGCGCACCCGGTAGCGGGCCACAAGCTGATGCCGCTTGCCTTTGATGCCCTCAAATATGTCTTCGCCTTCGCTGATGTCGTCAAAGTAAT
>JARRLQ010000096.1:0-5932 GCA_037386905.1 Woeseiaceae bacterium | reverse complement strand
GGAATCAATACGGTGAGCAACGTCTCCTGGCAAATCGTGAGTGGAGACTGACCATGAGAATACAGTTTGTCCTGATTCTAGCCGCAATGTTTGTAATTACACCGGCGGGATATGCCGACGAAACCGACCCTCATGCCCACCACAAGCAGATGATGAGCAACAGCGGTCGCTATGATCGCTCGCTGCACACCTACGACCTCGATGGCGTAAAGGTAATCCGATCGGATGGTGCCGAGATGACGCTCGAGGAAGCGCTGGGCAACGATAAGCCGGTCATGATTCATTTCATTTTCACGACCTGTACGACAATTTGCCCGGTACAGGCCGCAACCTTCGCACAGGTTCAGCGCAAGCTTGGCGATGAAGTCGCAGACGTCAGGATGGTGTCGATCAGCATTGATCCGGAGTACGACACGCCATCGCGCCTACGTGACTATGCCGGGAAATTCCGTGCTGGCCCGCAGTGGGCATTCGTGACCGGAACGACTGACCAGATTATCCGTGCGCAGCGGGTTTTCGATGCCTATGAAGGCGGCAAGATGAATCACAAGCCTTTGACGCTGCTGCGTGATGCCGGGTCGGACGAATGGGTGCGCATGGACGGGCTTGTGAACGCCTCGGACATCATCACGGAGTACCGTAAGCTCGCGGGCGACTCATGACCCGGCTGTTGGCCATAGCTCTACTCGTCAGTGGCCTGGCAAATGCGGGGACCGTGACGAATGAAGAGGCTGTCGAGTACGGCCGCCGCATCTACATGGAAGGTGTCCTGCCATCCGGTGAACCGCTCACCGCCATCGTCAATGGCGATGTCGAGATTACCGGCGACTTTGTTGTCTGCGGCGAGTGTCACCGCAGGAGCGGGCTGGGGGCGAGCGAGGGCCAGTCAGTCGCACCACCCGTGGTTGGTGCATTGCTCTATGAGCCATTCCAGCTTCCGACCAGCCGGCCACCGGCGCCACCTGTGCTGCGGCCTGCATATACCTACGACACGCTCGCGGTATCGATTCGCGAGGGAATCTCGTCCAACGGCAGCGAATTCGATCCGTTGATGCCCCGATATCCATTGACCGACGAAGAGATGCGCTACCTGATCGCGTATCTCGAGTCGCTGAGCGCCGACCCCGATCCGGGCGTGACGGATACCGAGATTCACTTCGCCACGATCGTTTCTGACACCGTGGACCCGGCTGCTCGCAAGGCAATGCTCGACGTTATGGAACGTTTCATCGAGCAAAAGAACACAGAGACCCGGTACGAGACAAAACGGGCTACGAATGGCCCCTGGCACAAGGACTGGATGTTCAAGCGGTATCGGAAATGGGTGCTTCACACCTGGGAAGTGTCCGGCGATCCGACCACATGGCAAGACCAGCTGGCGAATCAGTATAAAGAAGCACCGGTATTCGCGATCGTCAACGGGATTATCGACGAAAGCTGGGCACCCATACATGAGTTCTGCCAAATCAACAGTGTGCCGTGCCTGTTTCCGACCACTGATCTGCCCGTTACCGACAGCGAAGACCAGTACAGCCTGTACCTGTCAAAAGGCATCACGATCGAAGCCGAAGCAATAGCACACCAATTGCGAGAGCAGGGGGTCCAGGCCGAATCCATCGTCCAGGTCTTCGATGCGTCAGATGCGCGCAGCAGTTTGGCCGCACACCGGCTTGAGGAACTGATGGGACGCGGGTTGGCCAGCCTATCTGCCGACCAGTGGAGCAATGAAAAGCCGAAGGCTACTGTTACCGTCGCCTGGCTCGATACCCGGCGTGTCAACGACCTGATCGGAGAGGGGCGGGACGGTGACGTTTACCTGTCCGGGTCCCTGCTGGGCGGTGAGGAGGCGGCTTTATCGCCGCAACTCAAGCAAAACGCGCAGATTGTCTATTCGACAGCATTGCCAACCGAAACGGCACGCCTGCTGGCGCGCTCAACGGGCTGGTTCAGGTTCAAACGTATCTACGATCCACAGCACGAGACTATCCAGGCCAATGCTTACTTCACGATGAAGATGGTTGGCGGCGGCCTGTTCGGCATCGGTACCTACTTCAATCGCGACTTCTTCATCGAAAAGATCGAGCACATCGTCGACAACGCCATCTATACGTCTGTGTATCCCTATATGAGCCTTGCGCCCGAGCAGCGCTTCGTATCCAAGGGTGTGCGTATCGGTGCATTTGGCGATGATGGTCGCCTCGTGACAGTCGTTAACTGGCTTGTTCCCGACGTCTAGTTATTCAGGTAGCGCACGAAGTCACGCATGCCGACCAGTCCCTGGGCAAGGTTGTCCCACGGTTCATAGGTATTCGCCCGTGGTCCCCCGGTACGCAGGCGGATGTCGCGCGCTTCGGCGATAAACCGAACCTGGTCGATAGTTACCCGGTAGTAGGCCTCCACCGCCGTCGCGGTTGGCCTGTTATAGACGGGCTCGGAGGCGCCGATGGACGACAGTGTCCAGCCCTCGATTTCCAGCCGCAGCGGTTCGCCATCGACGAAGAGAATGATGGACTCGAAGCCATCTCGCTGGTCAACAAACTGCTCTGTGCTGATCGAACTCCAGATGCCGAACCACAGGTAGTAGTTGTAGTCCCCCATGCGATTGATGCTGACTGGAGCGATGTAAACGAAGTCACGCGCATACGCGGCCCGCGCCGAATTGTCCCGATACAACACGAGCGGTGACGACGAGCGCGTCACGGTGACGCCTGTCAACGGATCGAGGTACTCGGCCGCCCGCTGGGGTGAAGAGCTGCACCCGGCAATGCCGGCCGTTACGAGAAGCAGAAGCAACAGTATTCGCGAAAAACCAGTCATCAGAAAAACAATTGGTAGCCGGCATTGAAATAGTAGGACTCGCGGTCTTCGTCGAGGGTGCTGGAGATCTCCCTGGTTGAGAGTTGCTTTCCGGCCATCAATTCGAAGCGAACCTTTCGGCCCCAACGGTATTCGAGACGCAACCCGGGCGTATAGATCCACTGCTCGCTGTCATCCGCAGTAAAGCGCCTGTAATCGACGCGCAGTCGCGGGCTAATGCGCCATGAACGGCCGACCGGGAATCTCGAGTCGATGTTGAATGTATAGACATTCGACGAGTTCGAGTCGGAATAACGCAAGGCGAATATCGTCACATCACGCTCCGAGAACAGGCTGCTTGCGACCAGGTCGAGGGAGTAATAGCTGTAAGTCGACGCAGGCGTGGCAAGGACGCCACCGGATTCGGGCGTCTCGTCAACACTCGATTGCGTGGCATTGAAGCCGAGTTGCACCTTGGGCGTCAGCGGTCGCGACAGGCCCAGCGTGACGGTCGTTGTGGTCGCGGAGCGGTCAATCGCAAACTGTCGAATCTCGTCTTCCGTGTACAGGAGCTGTAGCTCGGAAAAGTCCTCGACGTACTGGCCGATCATGGCATTGCCCAGGCTCAGGTACGGGCTCTCGCGATGATCGAAAAGACCGGTGATCGTGAAGTTTGATGGCAGGCGCCAGCTACCCTGCAGGAAAACGCTGCCGATATCACCAAAATCCGGGTTGTAGTCGAACAAGCCCCAGAAGCTCTTGGTCTCGCCAAAGTAACGGAGTTCACCGCCAACAGCCTGGCGGTCCGTGAGCCCGTTGATTTCCTGCTGCAATACGAATGCGCGAATGTCGACGTTATCGAAGATCGGTCCGAAACCGGCACTCGCGCCATAGAATGTCCTGTCGCTGTCGACGCCGTCTGCCGTTGAATAAACCGGCTTGCCGGCAACGGCCTCCAGTTCGATGCGTTCTGTTACAGACCAGGTCAGGTTGAGGCCGTCGAAGCGGCCGAGCACACCGCCGGAGTTGCGTGTTTGTCTCCCCAGGCGTCCGCGCAGCCCTGTCTTTGAATCAGCCAGGTCGGCATAGGCATACGACAGTCGTACATCTTTATCGTCGCGTTCCGGCTGGTCGAGAAGATTATAACGGTGACCGCCGGTCAGCCGTGCCGAAAAGTCGAATCGTTCGCCGCGCCGTCGTGCATCTATGCTGATATCGGTATAAACCGACGATTGGCTGATGATCTCGTCCTGGTCATTGAGCTGGTTGGCATCACGACGATAAAACTGCGAGGCAAATGTGCGTATCCTCCAGTCGCCGGACGATGCTCGCGAGCTGCCGGAAGATGCCACCGACCGGGTTGATGGCTGAGCACTATCGGAAACAGCCATCAAGGCGGCGAGGCGCTGACTCACACGCGCAGCGCCCTCCGTATCGGGGTACGCCGACAGGTAGCGCTGATACTCGGCCTTGGCATGGGCAAGTTGTCCGTTTCTCTCGCGCGCCAACGCCAGGTATTCCTGGGCGTCCTGCTGATGCTTGTTCGGTGGCTGCTGCAGCACCTTGGTGTAGATTTGAATCGCACGAGAAATCTCTCCCGCAATCATGGCGCGCCGGGCGTCTCTCATGAGCTCAACGATTTCACTGTCCGGTGCTAATGTTTCGCTGGCCGCGGCGGATTCAGTAGGCGCGGCGGCGATGATCGCCGCTTCGGGGCGCTTCAGGGGCACTGTAGTGCCGGCAGCCTGGTCGATCCATGCGCTCGGGTATTGTGGCCGCAGAGCCCGCAGTGCCCGCGCGGCATCATCGGCGGTGTCAAAATAGCCGACTCGAAGGCGATACCAGGTCTGGCCGTCGATCTCCGCCTGCGATACGAACAGTTCGGTATCGTCGTCCAGCTGCAGCGCCGGGATGTCTGCGGTTGCCGGTGGCCGTGTCGAAGACTCGAGATTGATTACGTATCTTGGCGTTACCCTGACAGCCTGGTCGACGCGTCGCGACGTTCTGCTCGCGGTTTCCTGTTCGACACGGGGCGCGTCTGCATCAAACGTAATATGGACAGTGATCGTATTGTCGTTGAGCGACTCCACGCGGTCGAAACGAACATCCTGGCTGAAGTCGAAGCGCAGCATTTTGCCGGCTGGTGAATCGCCATGGTACTCGATGCTTACGAGCCTGGCGGCGTCTGCACCGATTGGTCGGTGTTGTTCACGATTGAAGGCGATGCTCGGAGCTGCGCCGGTGCAGACCTGGGTCGAATCGAGCCGAATTCGCAGGCTGTCGCCATGATCTTCCGGCTCATGCCCAAGATATTCGACGCCGCAGCGGAACTGGACCGACATCCGGGCAGACTTCTCATCGCCGTCGACAAAACTGCCCGCAATAAAGCCGGGTGCCGCCATCGAAAGGACTGGCATCGCGCTTAACAGGCAACTGCAAGCGACAATGCGGAGATCGGGCCATGAGAATCTAGAAATCGCCACCGGATACCTGCATTTCGCTAAAACTCACCGTCGGTGATGCGATGGCAGCCCTGGCCACCGCCGCTGCAATCCCGGTTTTGCGAGACAGTGCCGTTTTCACCACCGATGTGCTTGTCCTTGCGCGTGAAATCATTGGCATGACAGCCGGCGCAATCGGGCTGGAACGCCGCGTTCGGCCAGTTTACAAGCTCGGTATTGCCCTGGTGGCACTCGGTGCACAGGAAGTTGCGGCGGTGATCCAGCGGTTCATAGGGTAGGCCCATGTGCCGGTAGATGTCTGGCGTCCATTGGTTCGTTGTGTGGCAAAAGTCGCATTCACGCGCCGTGACAAAGTGATTCGCATCCTTACCCGTGGCAATGGCACCGTTGTGGCATGACGAGCACGCACCGAGAACCTGGGTATGGTCCATCATCAGTACTGGTGCGAACGCGACAGTCGAGTGGCAGGCTTCGCAGGTATTCGTGGTCAACGCGTGCATCGGGTGCTTGCCGGTTGCGTCCGTGCCGTTGTGGCAGCTGAAGCAGTTGCCCGTGATGTTCACGTGGTCGAAGTTCGCGGGCACCCACGCCGTGGTCGTGTGGCAGTCGTCGCAGTTGTCGCCGCTCGTGATGTGCGTCGCGTGCTTGCCCGTCGCGACCGTGCCGTTGTGGCA
>JARRLQ010000095.1:0-5974 GCA_037386905.1 Woeseiaceae bacterium | reverse complement strand
TACGGCAGCGTCGATGGCCTGGTGACACTCGAGGACGTTCTCGAGGAAATCGTCGGCGACATCTTCGACGAAACGGACCTGCCGGTTAAGGAGGTCCACCAGGCGTCTGACGGTGACCTCATCGTGCGCGGTCATGTCGACCTGCGCAAGTTGTGTGCAAAGCTGCATGTCTCCTGGGATCCGGAGACCGAACCGGCCACGATTGGCGGGCTCGTTACCGAGATGCTGGAACGAATTCCCGTGGCCGGGGACACCATCGAATGGAGTGGCCATCGCATAGAAGTGTTGCGTGCAGACGAGCGGCGTGCCAAGTTGCTGCGCATTCATAAGCAATGACGGACGCTCGCCCCATGCCGAAAAAGCCCGAGGCACAACCCAACGAGACACGAATCACGCGTTTCTTGCACGTTGTCGAGTGGCTCGGTAATGCGCTGCCGCACCCGGTGTCGTTATTTGCGCTGTTTGCGGCGGGCGTCGTCGTGCTTTCCGGGATCCTCGGGTACTTCGACGTAGCAGTGATCGACCCGCGGCCGGTGGGCGCCAAGGGCCGTGCGGATAACGGCCTTATCGAGGTCGTCAGCTTGATGAATGCCGAGGGGCTGAGGATGATCGTCCTTAACCTCGTGAAAAACTTCGTCGAGTTCGCGCCGCTCGGCACCGTGCTGGTCGCGCTGCTCGGTGTCGGTGTCGCCGAACGCTCTGGTTGGCTGACAGCGGTGATTCGCGGCATGGTGTTGCAAGCGCCGCCGAGCCTCGTCACCGTCATCATCGTGTTTGCCGGCGTGCTGTCGAACACGGCCTCGGAGATGGGCTACGTCGTGCTCGTGCCACTGGCCGCGGTTGTCTTCTATTCGCTCGGCCGGCATCCGCTTGCCGGGCTCGCCGCGGCATTCGCCGGCGTGTCCGGTGGCTACAGCGCCAACCTGCTGATAGGCACTGTCGACCCGCTGCTGTCGGGCATCACGACCGAGGCGGCACGCCTGATAGATCCGGCCTACGAAGTCGATGTCAGCGCTAACTGGTTTTTCATGATTGCCAGTACATTCCTTATTACTGCCGTCGGAAGTTTCATCAGCCTGAAGATTGTCGAACCGTCGCTCGGCAAATACGAAGGAACGCCCGATGGTCTCGACGACGAAGACTCCCACCGCATGGACCCGTTGACGGCGCAGGAACGGAAAGGCCTCTGGCGCACGTTGTGGGCCACGCTGATTTTCGCAGCGCTAATCGCGATTATGGTGGTGCCGGAGAGTGGCATTCTCCGCAACCAGGAAACCGGCGCAGTTGCAGGGTCGCCGTTCCTGCGCGGTATCGTGGCGATTATCTTTGTGTACTTCCTGATGGTCGGCATTGTCTACGGCAAGACCGTCGGCACAATCAACAATGACCGCGACGTCATCAACGCAATGGCCCATGCGATGAGCACACTGGGGCTCTACATTGCCCTCGTGTTCTTCGCGGCGCAGTTCGTGAAGTTCTTTGGCTGGACCCACCTGGGTTCGATCACCGCGGTTGCGGGCGCCAGCTTTCTGCAAAGCGTCGGCATGACAGGCCCGATGCTGTTCTTTTTCTTCATCCTCGTGTGCGCGTTTATCAACCTGATGCTCGGGTCAGCATCTGCGCAGTGGGCGGTGACGGCACCGATCTTCGTGCCAATGCTGATGTTGCTGGGCTACTCGCCCGAGGTGATCCAGGCTGCGTACCGGATCGGTGACTCGAGCACCAACATCATCACACCCATGATGAGTTACTTCGGATTCATCATGGCGTTCGTTGCGCGATACGTGCCCAAGGCCGGTGTCGGTACACTGATAGCAATGATGCTTCCGTATTCGGTCGCGTTCCTGACGCTGTGGTCTATATTCTTCTTCTTGTGGACGTTTGTCTTCGGACTGCCGGTTGGCCCTGCGTCTCCGACGTACTACACGCCAGGCTAGCGCATCATGACGGGCCGAGACTCGGGCTGTCCGTCGTAAACGAGCTGGTCCCGAGCCAGCGCCTGATGTGTCTGGTGTAAATGGGCGCCGCCGTCACCTGCATGCGGTTGCTCTGCATGGCGGCCGCCATGTCGATTTCCCCGTACCAGACGCGAGTCATGACGTCGAGCGTCGAGCGAATATAGACGTCAATCTCGAAGCCCAGATCGGTGTCGCAGATTTGGACGTCGCCGTCGCGAACGTGGATGTAGCCGGCCGGCGCATCCTCGATATCGGTCAACGTCAGTTCGATGGACGTGTTGCCCGAGGGTAACTGGTCGACATCGATAGCGCCGGCCAGGTCGCGAATCAGTCCAGACGCCGTGTTTTGTTTTTCCGTCATGCTGTCTCGCCGCCAGCACATTCCCCACTTGCCCATCTCTGTCAACACCGGCGCCAGCGCCTTGCCAGACGGTGTCAGGAAGTACTCGTAGCGGTTGGCCTTGTCGCCACACTTTCTCATGATGAGACCTTGCTCTTCGAGAAAGCGCAGGCGGTTCCTGAGCAGGGAAGGCGAGATGTTAGGTATGAATTTCTGGATCTCGGAATAGCGCGTAGAACCGAAGAACATCTCGCGAACAATTTGCAGGGTCCATTTCTCGCACAACACAGATGCTGCCATCGAGATTGGACATGCTTCGTTGTAGTCGTACATGGCTGCCTCCGAATAACCGACAACCAAAACTTACTACAAAATCTGTAGTGGGTTGCTACACATTCTGCCCTTATGTGCATCGGGGGCACCTCCTAACATTCCACCCATCGCAACACATGAGTGGAGAACAGCAATGATCAACAACTACTGGAACGCCGGGGACGCAGGCTGCGGCTCGCTGGCCGCAGGGCTCAAGCGCTACATGGACACGATAGGGCCGGGCGAGGTTCTCGAAGTCTTGGCACGCAACGAAGGTGCGCCGGCGGATATCCCATCCTGGTGTCGCGTGACGGGTCACCACCTGGTAGATGCGGACCACCCGGTGTACGTCTTGATGAAGAAGATCGATTGATTGTTTAACAAAACTTGATAAAGGAGAGTAACAATGTCTGAGCAAAAGAAACTGGTAATCGTAAACTCACGCGGTTTTGACGACGAGCGTTCGTCTGTTGCCTGGAGCATCGCCAACACGGCTTCGGCTTCGAATATGGACGTCACCGTATTCCTGGTAGCGGCCGGCGTGGACTGGGTACGCAAAGGCGCGACCGACGTCGCCCAGCTCAACCCGCTCGATCCGAGCATTGGCGACATGATGCAGAGCTTCCTTGATAACGGCGGCCGCATCCTGGTCTGCCCGCCTTGCGCGAAAGTGCGTGGTTACACCGAGGAATCGCTGATCGACGGTGCAACGATTGCCGGAGCACCAGTGATGCTCGAAGAGATCGCTGCCGGCGCTGCCTCGCTGAGTTTCTGAACAGGAATTCGACCTGGCAAGAACAGGCCCGCTTTGGCGGGCCTGTTCTTATGTCGTGCAAGCTGCCCAACTGGACAGGTTTTGATGCTATTGTTTCGGTCGGCGGCACGAAGAGTAAATGACCGTGGGAAACCTGTTCAGCGAACTGAAACGACGCAACGTCGTGCGAGTAGGCATTGCCTACATCGTACTGAGCTGGGTTGCGCTGCAGGTTGGCGATGTCCTGTTCGAGATGTTCGAGACGCCGGCGTGGGTCGGCAAGACGCTGGCGGCGCTGTTGTTACTCGGATTTCCGTTTGCCCTGGTTTTTGCCTGGGCGTTCGAGATGACGCCCGAGGGGGTCAAGCGAACCGCGGAAGTCGATAGTTCCGAGTCAATCACGCACTCGACGGGCAAGAAGCTCAACCTGGTCATCATTGGCGCACTCGTCGTTGCACTCGGCTACTTCATCTGGGAGCGGCAGGGGCTGGTTGAGCCTGGCGCGGAGGCAGACGCTGTCGTCGACAAGTCCATCGCCGTGCTGCCGTTCGTCAATATGTCGTCGGATCAGGAGCAGGAGTGGTTTGCCGACGGCCTGACTGAAGAGATTCTCAATGCGCTGGCGCGCACACCTGATCTCATGGTTGCATCGCGAACATCGTCATTCCAGTTCAAGGGACAAAACACCGATATCTCGGCGATTGCGAAGGCGCTTGGTGTTGCCCATATCCTCGAAGGCTCGGTGCGACGCGGTAGTGACCGCCTGCGTGTCACCGCGCAGCTCATTCGTGCGAGCGATGGCTTTCATCTGTGGTCGGAGACGTTCGACAGCGAGCCGGAGGACGTCATCGAAATCCAGGAAAATGTCGCTGTCGAAATTGCCAATGCGCTGAAGACCGCGATGGATCCGGAAGCGCTGCGACAGATGGTGTCTGCGGGAACCGCATCCGTTGCAGCGTATGAGGCATACCTCGAGGGGCTTGCCCTGCAGGGCCGCTCAGCGGCAACGGGCAACGTCCAGGACTGGGGGCACGCCCGCGAGGCCTTTGATCGGGCAGTTGCTGCCGATCCGGAGTTCGCACTGGCGCACTGGAATCGCGCCGTATATTGGGATTCGCAGCTGTCGATCACGACGATCGGGGGCGAGCTGTCGGAATTGCCCACAGAGCAGAAGGCGGCGGAATTCAACAGCGCCATCGATGCGGCCATCGCTCATGTAGAGAATGAGGCACTGAGCTTCAAGTTCAAGGCTCTGAAGGCCGACCACGAATTTCGTTTCCTGGACAGCCGCGACCACCTGAAGCGGTATCTCGATATTTACCCTCACGACGTCGAGGGCCAGCAGCGGTTGCTCACCGCTTTTGCAAACGTTCGTGACTTTGAAGGGGCGGCGGAGTACGTGGACCGCTTCCTGGAGTACTCACACGACGATGCATTGCAAATTAACGCGTTGCTCAACAATATCCTGTTCATCGGACACGTGGACGCAGCCGTGCAACTTGCGCGAGAGTCAGTGCAGCGCTTTCCTCAGCATGCGTTTCTCACGTACCAGGCGCATCGCGTCCTGCTCTGGGCCGGCCACACCGAAGAGGCCGCAGCCCTGGTTGATGCGCTGCGCCGGTCGGAGTTTCCTGAAGAGAACATCTTGCTCGTCCTGATGCGGCAGGCGTGTGCCGAGGGCGACCTGGCGTCGGCCGAGAAACACTTTGCAAGGATTCAGCAGATCTGGGTTCACGACAAGAGCGTGGAATACATCGGCTTGCAGATCCTGGGCCGGCCCGACGACGCTCACCGGGCCCTGCTCGAAAGCGAGCTGGACAATTTCGCGGTGGCCAGTTTCATCAACTATCCTTACTTCGACCACCGATACTTCCCGGAGATGGCGGCCATACTCGAGCGGCAGGGCGTGGAACGGCAATTCATCGAGAGCCCGCCGTATGCCTGCAAGCCCGACCAGGGCTGATTGACGAGATTCGCGAGTAGCCTGAACTGCCGCCGGACATGCACCTGGGAATCAGGAATATCGACCACCCGGTGATCGCATCACGCGATCTCGACGCAACGCGCGCACAGTTCGAGCGCCTGGGATTCACCGTGCCGCCGCGCGGCAGTCACATCGAGTGGGGCACGGGCAACCTGTGCATCATGTTCCCTGATGACTACCTCGAAGTGCGCGGCATCATCGATCCCGGGAAGTTCACGATGCATCTCGACACCCACCTCGAAGAACGCGGTGAGGGGCTGATGGGCGTGGCGTTTGGTACGGCCGACGTTAAGGCCAGCTTTGAGGAGGCCAGGGCGAACGGCATCAATACGGGCGAGCTGCGCTCGCTGCGCCGCAACTTCGAGCACCCCGAAGGCTGGACACAGCCTGCGTTCTCCCTGTTCGCCCCCGATGCCGAGGACATCGAGGGACTGATGCACGTCGTCATCATCGAACACCTGACGCCCGAGCTGATCCGCCGTCCCGACTTTCTCGAGCACGCCAACGGCTGTGTCGGTATCAGCGCGATGTCGGGAACAGTGACCGATATCGAAAGCTGCACGACGAAGATGCGTCGCCTGCTGGGTGACGGTGCCATCGAGCAGGGCGACGACGAGATTGTGCTT
>JARRLQ010000094.1:0-6010 GCA_037386905.1 Woeseiaceae bacterium | reverse complement strand
GTAGCGGCTGACCCCGGTCGCCTTGACGATGTCGTCCATCGAGGTATCGGAATACCCCCTGGATGCAAACAGATCGACCGCTGTTGCCAGCGCCCCGCGCGCCTGCAGCGCTCCGGTCATGCCGGTGCTCGCGCTTTTCGATGCGCTTCTGGAGTTCCGCACCTTCATTGGCCCTGGCTTTGCGGTGCGCCTCGCGAACCGCCGCGCGCTGCTCGGCAGGCAGGCTGTGCACGGCCTGGCGCCGCTCTTCCATGGCCTGCTGGCGTTGCTCGGCGGTGACTTGCGTGCGCTCACGCGTCTGCGTCTTGTCGCCGTCATCCGCAAGCGCCGGTGCCACGAGCAGAGATGCTACCGATGTAATCAGAACAGTCCGTTTGAAATGTCGCATTATTCGCTCCTTGGTGGGTGTGCTTACCTAAGGTAACGTTCGGCCGGGCAGGGGGTTGACTTTGCAAAACAGAACGAGTATTCTGCTTCACCATGGTCAGGACACGCACATTCGATCCCTCGGCAGCGCTGGCAACAGCGGTCGATCTGTTTGCATCCAGGGGGTATTCCGATACCTCGATGGACGACATCGTCAAGGCGACCGGGGTCAGCCGCTACGGGCTCTACGGCACGTTCGGCAACAAGCGTGAGCTGTTCGAGCAGGCGCTCGAGCGTTACGCCGAAGGTATGGGCAAGGAGCTGTACCTGAGGTTGCTCGAGCCGGATGCATCGCTCGCGCACATTCGCCGCATATTCGACCAGCGTATCGGCGATATGTGTTGCGTAGAGGAGCGCAAAGGGTGCCTGTTCGTTCATACGGCCATGCAGCTTGCGCCCGACGACGCAGAACTGCAGGGCGTACTGAAGAAGTTCATGAAGCGCATGTCGAAGGCATTCGAGATTGGACTGGAGTCAGCGAAGGCGCGTGGCGAGGTTCGGCAGGACCTCGATTGTGCCGCGGCCGGAGATCTGCTGACGAACACGCAGTTCGGCCTGGCCGTACTGGGTCGTGCCGGGTTCAGCCAGGAGTCGCTCAAGGGCATCGTCGAGAATACGCTTTCGTCGCTGACGGCCTGAGCAATTTTTTGGGATTTATCAGTATATTTATTCTGATATTTAGGAAGCAACAGTAGCAGGGATATTTGTTTGACTAAACCAGAACATATGTTCTGATAATGACAGGAGTAAGAACCATGATTAAGAACAGCAAAGCAATCGTTAGCCTGGCCCTTGTTGGCCTGTTTATTCTCGCCGCACCGGCAAAAGCCGATACTGTCGAGGAGTCTGGTGTTGCCAGCGAAGTGAATTCATGTGTCACGGCCGTGCGTGAGCATGTCGATTACACCGACGCCGCCCGCGTGCGCCACGACGTAATGGCGATCGAGCGCCGCACCGTCGGATACACGCTGAAGATTCGCACGATGTTGTACGACGATGCGGCGCCTGACCAGGCAATTCGCGCCTACGCGGCAACCTGCATCGTCAATGGCAACAATCCGCCGCTCAGCTTCGAGATGCGTGAGGGCCTTTGATGGTGATTTCCGGACGGACCTGTGTGGAGTTCGATGCCGTGCCCGCTATTCGGACAGCATGTAGAACTTCCACAGGTCCTTCTGGCTCATTTGCATGAACGGCTTGATCGCCAGTTTGCCGGTTGCGCCGATGCTGCCTTCGAGGTAGTGCAACTCTTCCAGCTTGGCTTTCGTCTCTTCGCCGACCTTATCCACAAAGCCGGATTCCCGCATCATCAGCAGGCCCTTGGCGCGAATCGACAATTCCGTGTGCAGGCGCAGGTAGCACAGCAGGTCTGCCACGATCGGTCCTTCGAATTTCTCTTTCAGCGAATGCAGGTAGCGGCCGACTTTCGACATCGAGAACTCTCCCGAATTGATCAGCTGCAGCAATTCGGTATCCGCATCGAATCCCATGCCAAGCCATTCGGACACGGCCTTCTCGCTGCGGTCGAAAATGACAATCAGCAGCATCGGCAATGTCAAAAGCACGGCGAGCGTGTTGATGATCGGCGCGAAAAAGAAATGGTTATAGACCGAGTGCGTGATCACGGCGACGATGAATCCCGGAACGTAAACGAGATTTCCGCTTGTCTGGTTCCTGCCGATCATGGAGTGTGAAGTTACGGCAAATATCGCCGTTGCTCCGCCATGCATTAGTGCTGTACCGAAGCCGCGTACAATCCAGGTACCCAGTTGCGTCTCCGGCACGATGCGCAGAAAGTAGAGGTTCTCGAGTATCGCGAAGCCGGCGCCGACCGCGAAACCGAGGATGGCGGCGTCGACGAGAAAGCCGATGCGGTTATGCCGCAGCAATACGATGATGACGATCGCTTTGAGCGCCTCTTCAAAGGCAGGTGCAATGTAGCGTGTGTAGGATATGAACTCGACGCCCGCGAAATCGAGCCAGAACAGGCTGACGGGGTAACTGAGCGCGGCTGTTCCGCAACCGAGCAGGATAACGGTCAGGACCAGCCGTATCGGGACCAGCTTGTAACTGTCCAGGTAGACCAGCGTGGCGAGAAAACAGCTTACGGGCAGCAGCCCGAGCAACAAGTGTATAACCAGGTCGGTTGTCACATTATTTTCAGCGAGATCATGAACTCGTCATCGGTGAAGTCGGCCTCACCGTACCCTCTTGCGTAGCCGAGCGACAAGGTCATCGACAGGCGCGACATGAACTCGATATGAAAGTCGACCTGCATGCCGATGTTGTGTGCGTTGTATTCCAGCAGGTCGTCATCGAAATTGGTCGTGATCGTACTCGCGAAAATAGCCGGGCGGGCGTATGCCAGGTAGAAGTTTGCATGTCCTGCCCGATCGAAGCGCAGCGGCGGCAGGTTCCACTCGATCATGTTGCGATAGAAGTTGCGGCCCGGGATCGCGTTCAGTTCGAAGCCGGGAAAGGCGTAGTACTCGCGATAGCGTTTGATCTCGCCGCTATCGACGTAGTTGTTGCCAAAGCCGCCAAAGAAAAAGTTGGCGAATTCGTCGTCGGGTTCGCCAAATGCACCACCAGCGGCGTTGCGAAACCAGATCGATGAATGGCGCCAGGGCAGCGCAAATCCGAAGTCGAACTCGGCGCCGATTTTCGGAATGTTGTCGCCGTCGACGCGGTTTGCTGTTGCGGCAAGGGACCAGCGAAAACCTTTTTCGTCATCGACCGCACCCAGCGAGCGCCGCAAGTGTTCGTACTCGAGGTCGGCATACAGCGTCGTCATCTGGTCGATAGACGCGGGAATATTCTGGTAGCGCGGCAATGCGTCCATGTCGCGGTAATGACTCAACTCGGTCGAGAAACCGAGGCGCCGCGGCTCGTCGTAAATCAGGGTCTTTTCGTAGCCGACGTAGTAGCGCTGTCCCTTGCGGCTCTGCTTGGTAGGGCCGAACAGGTCGTAGAAGTCAGCGCGGTTCAGGCTTGCACCTGCATTCCAGATGCCGGCCAGTGGCGAATTGCTGACGACGATGCGCTGGTATTCGAGTTCCAGGTGAGTGCGTTCGCTGGAAGGCAGGTCACTGGCCGGGCTGTAGCCCGCCGAAAAACTCAGCGTATTGAGCATGATCGGGTCGGAGAAATTGAAATTCATGCCGACCGCCCACTCATCCTTGTAGCCCTGGATGATCGGGTGCATCGACTCGAATCCCATGTTGGCACCCGGTGAGTACATCCCTTCCGCAGTTATGACGGCGTCCAGCTCGACGCTGGCGGGCGAGGCGACCTGCCACTCCCTGAGTTGCGGGTGCTTTTGCACGACGCGTGTGCCGAGAAACGTAATCGGATTGACGTCTTCGAGGGGCTGCGGATCGATCCGCGCCGGGATGAATCCGAGGCCCGTGAAGTGGAATACGATCAGCGAGCCGTCCTGGAGCGGTATTGGCCGGAAAAACCCGGTCTCCGAATTGCTGACCGCTTCGAGATCGCCGGTGGCGAGCTCGTAGCGGAATATGTTGGAGACACCCGTGTAGTACGCGCTGCCGAACAGGTACTTGCCGTCCGGCGAGAACACGAAGCTCTCGGGAACGGCAAGGCCAAAATCGAACGTCGTTTCAGGTTCGAAATTGCCCTCGAGAAGATCGTCGATCCTGAATATGCGCAGTGACTGGTCGCCATTGATCTCACCATAAGAGGCCGAAAGAAGCTCGCCGTCCGGGGAGATATCGAGGTCGTAATAGCTCTCGCCGTATGGCAGGGACTGCACTTGTTTCCATTCGCTATAGGGCGCAGGTATGCGTACGAGTGTTGCGATACCGTTCAGGTGACGAATGCCCCAGATAGACTTGTCGCCAGGGTTGAAGACGAGGTGGCCGATGCGCGCGTCCTTGAGCAACATCTTCGTTTTGCCCGTCTCCACATCCAGCGCGACGAGATCGCGATAGTTGGTGTTATCGGTGGTGTAAAAGAAAGTTCTGGATTCGGGATCGAAGGCCGGGGAGGTTACTGTGTACAGCATCGGCCCCTTGATGTCTTCGAGCGTTTCGAACGAGCCGTCATCGAGCGACAGCGCGGTTATGTGGGCGAGCGTACCGGGCCGGCGCACACCCATGTAAAGAGTGTTGCTTGACTCGTCGAGGAACGAACGCGATACCGATCCCAAAGGCTCGTCGGTAAGGTTCTCGTACCCGGTAATGGGAAATTCGCGAATAGCCGCCAGGTTGGCGCCCTGGTGTTCGTGCTCGAACGCTACCCAGTCCTGCCACGCATCGTCGATCGCAAGACCGAACACCTGTTTGAACTGGGCCGAGTAGAAACGCTGGCTGCCGTCCTTGCGCTTGATCCACTCGATGACCTGCTCCGGTGAGTAGGTATACGCCAGGTAATTGATGAAACGAGTGCCATAAAGGTAGGCGTTTGCGCCTACCTGGAAGTCCACCCTGGTGCCTTCGGCAACGAGTCCGAGCGGATCGTAGAACGGTGCGCCGTCCCTGACTTTCGAACGAAACACCATCTCGTTGAAGGGGCCCTGCGCGCGACCCAGCCCGCCAGCCATCCACGTCTCGAGGAAAACAGCGATGCCTTCCTTGTACCAGCGCGGGCTCGCGCGTCGCGGATTGGTCAGGTAGCTGTAAAGGATAGTCTCGGGGTGTTTGGCGTCGGTCTCGATCTTGCCGCCGAAGAAGCTGCGATACTTTTCGTCAACGCTCGCCGCCTGCTCCATGGACACAACGTGCACGAGTTCGTGATTCATCAGCGAATACATGCGCTCGGCGGTATCCGAGGTTTCGAACGTGAAAGGGGTGGGCGCGATGTCGACCAGCAGTGCGTTCCTCGGTACCGCGATTGCGCCAGCATTGCCCCAGTCGGTGAAGTCGGTCAGCAGGACCGAGACTTCCTCGCTCGGCTCGTAGTCGAAGATCTTGCGCTGGTAGGCGATGGAATTCGTGAAGCTCCTGACGACATATGGAGTCAGGTAGGTCTCCGTGGGATCAAAATAGAGGAGGCGAAGGTCGTCTGTCTCAATCGAACTCAACTCGGCTGCCATCAGTGCTGGCGCCACCCCAAGTAGCAGAGCTGTACGAATAACAGCCTTCATCGTCGTGCTGCCCCCGATACCGCTTTGTCGCGGTTATTGTTCTTGTAAACAAGCGCTCGCCGATGACTCGGCGAGCGCTTTGGCAGTTTGCCTGAACCCAACGGGTTCTAGTTCATATTGCGATTCAGTGCCTCGCGTTGCAGCGTGTTGCGGAAGGCCTGGCTCGCCAGGGCAGTGCGGAACTGCTCGCTGTTCAGTGCGGCGCGGAACTGTTCGCTGTTCAAGGCCCTGCGGAACTGTTCGCTGTTCAAAGCAGCGCGGAATGACTCGCTGTTCATCGCGGCGCGGAACTGCTCGCTGTTCAGTGCGGCACGGAACTGTTCACTGTTCATCGCGGCCCGGAACTGTTCGCTGTTCAAAGCGGCGCGGAATTGCTCGCTGTTCATGGCGGCCCGGAACTGCTCGCTGTTCATCGCGGCCCGGAACTGTTCACTGTTCAAAGCGGCGCGGAATTGCTCGCTGTTCATTGCGGCCCGGAAC
>JARRLQ010000093.1:0-6030 GCA_037386905.1 Woeseiaceae bacterium | reverse complement strand
ATATCGGCCAGGGCCTTCAGCGCCGCCACGACCACATAGTGACGATTGACCTCGAAGAACCTGCGCAACTGCGAGCGCATGTCCGAGCGACCAAAGCCGTCGGTACCAAGCGCGACGAAGTGACGGTCGCCGAGATAGGGTAGGATCTGCGCCGGGAAGCTGCGGATGTAGTCGGTCGCCGCAATGGCCGGGCCCTTATGATTTTCCAGCGTCCGGGTCACATGCGGCACACGTGGCTTGTCCATCGGATGCAGCATGTTCCAGCGTTCGACATGGATCGCCTCGCGGCGCAGCTCGGTGAAGCTCGTCACGCTCCAGACATCGGCCGCGACGTTCCACTCGTCCTCGAGCAGCGCGGCCGCCGCGATCACTTCGCGTAGGATGGTGCCCGACCCCATGAGCTGCACCCGCTTCTTCTTGCGCGAGCCCTGTCGATACAGATAAATCCCCTTGATGATGTCCTCTTCAACGCCCTCCGGCATCGTCGGCTGGAGGTAGTTTTCGTTCATGACCGTGACGTAATAGAAGACGTTGTGCTGCTCCTCGTACATCTTCTTCATGCCGTCGTGCAGGATCACCGCGAGTTCGTACGCGAAGGTCGGATCATAGGCGCGACAGTTGGGGATGAACGCGGCCTGAAGATGGCTGTGGCCATCCTGGTGCTGCAGACCCTCGCCCGCCAGCGTGGTGCGTCCCGCGGTGCCACCGAGCAGAAAACCACGCGCCTGCATGTCGCCGGCCGCCCAGGCGAGGTCGCCCACCCGCTGGAAGCCGAACATCGAGTAATAGATATAGAACGGGATCATCTGCTCGTTGTGATTCGAGTACGACGTGCCGGCTGCCAGCCAGGAACAGAACGCACCGGCCTCGTTGATACCTTCCTCGAGGATCTGCCCGCTCTTGTCCTCGCGGTAATACATGAGTTCACCTGCATCCTCGGGCTCATACAACTGTCCCTTGGAGGCATAAATGCCGATCTGGCGGAACATGCCCTCCATGCCGAATGTGCGCGCTTCGTCCGGCACGATCGGCACAACATGCTTGCCAATCTGCTTGTCGCGCGTCAATGCGGTGAGCATGCGTACGAACGCCATCGTCGTTGATGCCTCACGCTCGCCGGTGCCGTCGATTTGTGTCTGGAAAGCCTCCAGGCCCGGCACCTGCAGCGATTCTGCTTTCTTGCGGCGCTGCGGCAGGTAGCCGCCGAGCGAATGCCTGCGTTCCTGAAGGTACTCGATCTCTGGGCTGTCCGGATCCGGCTTGTAGTACGGAACGTTTTCGATGTCCTTGTCGGATACCGGGATATTGAAGCGGTCACGCATTTCCTTGACCGCCGCGAAATCCATTTTCTTCTGCTGGTGCGCCGTGTTCTGGCCTTCACCGGCCTCGCCCATACCATAGCCTTTGACCGTCTTGGCGAGAATGATGGTTGGCGTTCCTTCGTGGCGCATCGCCGCATCGTAGGCCGAGTACACCTTGATCGGGTCGTGACCGCCGCGGTTGAGATGCCAGATCTGTTCGTCCGACATGTTGGCGACCATCGCGGCCGTATCGGGATGCTTGCCAAAGAATTTCTCGCGCACGAACGCGCCGTCCTTTGACTTGTAGGTCTGGTATTCGCCGTCGACCGTCTGTTCCATGATGCGCCGCAGGTGACCGTCACGGTCATTGGCCAGCAACGGATCCCAGCGACCGCCCCAGATCACCTTGATCACGTTCCAGCCTGCGCCGCCGAACGCCGCTTCGAGTTCCTGGATGACCTTGCCGTTACCACGCACCGGCCCGTCGAGACGCTGCAGGTTGCAGTTGACGACAAACACGAGATTGTCGAGACCCTCACGCACCGGCATCGTGATAGCGCCCATCGACTCGGGCTCGTCCATCTCGCCATCGCCAAGGAAGCACCAGACCTTGCGATCGGATGGCTCCAGCAGCCCGCGGTGCTCCATGTAACGCATGAAGCGCGCCTGGTAGATGGCCATCATCGGGCCGAGGCCCATCGATACGGTCGGGAACTGCCAGAAGTCCGGCATCAGCCACGGGTGCGGGTACGACGACAGCCCGCCACCACCGACTTCCTGACGGAAGCGGTTCAGGTCACCCTCATCGAGGCGCCCTTCGAGGAACGCGCGAGCATAGACGCCAGGCGACGAATGCCCCTGCATGAACACGAGGTCACCGCCATGTTGCTCTGAAGGCGCCCGCCAGAAATGGTTGAAACCGACTTCATAGAGCGTGGCGGACGAAGCAAAGCTCGAGATGTGCCCGCCATACTCGGTGCTTTTCTTGTTGGCCTGCACGACCATCGCCATCGCGTTCCAGCGAATGTAGGCCTCGAGACGGCGCTCGAGCGTGCGGTCGCCCGGATACTCGGGTTCGCGGCTCGCGGCGATCGTATTCAGGTACGCCGTGTTCGGACTGTACGGCAAATACGCCCCGGAACGACGCGCAAAGTCGATCATCTTGTTCAGCAGGAAATGTGCCCGCTCGGGGCCCTGAGTGCCCAGCACGGAGTCGATCGACTCGAGCCACTCGCGTGTCTCAATCGGGTCAATGTCATCAAATGGATTGAATCGGCTCATAAATCATTCACAATAGGATTACCGAACAGGCACCAGACTGCGCCCCACGGCCTTTGGGGGCGACATATTCGGTGTTTGGGCCTTGCCGGTCAAGCACTTAACAAGGGTTTCCACGCCATGCCAGACACTTTGCCGGATTCCAGCATTATTCGGTGCACCCAGCACCCTGGAAAGACCGATTCTAAAACACTTGAGCCAATTGATCAGTTACTGCTGATACTACCCAGGCGCGTGCCGGCGGCGCTGTGGCGAAAAATCCCGCAGGGCGGCAAGCTGCAGGCGTTGCTGAAGAAGCGCCCGGCCGGCGACCTGCCGGCCCTCGAGACGCGGCTTTCCAACAAGCGCCAGACGAAAGTCGTTGCCGGCAGGATCGACCCCGGTGCAGAGACCTTTGAGCAGCTGACTGTCGCGCGCAAGCTGGTTTCCGCGGCCACCGGAGAAAAGGCCGGTTGCCTCGGCATAGCGGTTCTGGGCTTCGATGCAGAAACGGAAGCAGCGCTGTACAAGGCTGCCGTGGCTGCGGCGCTCGCGGCCAGTTTTAACCTGCCGGAGTTCAAGAGCGAACCGACACCGCCGAAGATTCGCAACCTGCGGCTTGTCGGAGCTGCGAGAAGATATGACCTGAGCCGCACGATTGCCGAGGCCAGGGGCAACAACCTCGCACGCTGGCTGACGGCATTGCCTCCCAACATCCTTGACGCCGTCAACTACGCGTCAGCCCTGAAGGACATGGCTAACGAGCATGGCTGGCAGTACAAGCGATATACGGTCAAGGAACTCGAGAAACTGGGTGCCGGTGCCTTCCTTGCGGTTTCACAGGGCAATGACGACGACAGTGCCTCAATCGTGCGCCTGCGCTACCGGCCGGGCCAGGCCAGCGCCTCCCCGACGCTCAGCCTCGTCGGCAAGGGCATCGTTTTTGACACGGGCGGAAATAATCTCAAGCCGTTCATGTCGATGCTCGGCATGCACGGCGACATGCAGGGCAGCGCAGTGGCTGTCGGCACGCTTTTGGCGATCTCGGAGTTGCATTTGCCCATCCCCGTCGATTGCTGGCTGGCGATAACGGAGAACCGCATCGGACCCAATGCCTACAAGTCACAGGACGTCGTCACCGCGGCTAATGGCAAGACGATCCAGACGATCCATACGGATGCTGAGGGCCGCATGGTTCTCGCGGATGCGCTGACGTTCGCCACGCGCGAGAAACCCGGTGTCGTCATCGATTACGCAACACTCACTGGCGCGGTGATCAACGCCATCACGACGCGTTACAGCGGCGTGTTCACCAATCGTTCCGACTGGCACCCGCGACTGAAGCGGACCGGGCGCCGGTGTGGAGAACGCGTCTGGCCGTTCCCGATCGGCGACGAGTTCCTCGAGGACCTGAAGAGCAGCACGGCCGATATTCAACAATGCTCGGCATCGGGCACCGCCGACCACATTCTTGCCGGTTCGTTTCTCGCAGAATTCATAGAAAACGATACGCCGTGGGTGCACATCGACCTTTCGGGCAGCAATCACAAGGGCGGCCTTGGCCACATTCCGACCGAGATTACAGGATTCGGTGTGCGCTACACGATGAGCCTGATCCTGGACGAGCACATCCTGCAGGGCGAGGCGAAGTGAGCCGCGATCCCTCAATGGCCGACCGCTTTCGCGGTTTCCTGCCCGTCGTCGTCGATGTTGAAACCGGTGGCTTTAACGCCAGGACCGATGCTTTACTCGAGGTCGCGGCCGTACTCGTCGACTACGGCGATGGCGGCGTGCTGACTCGGGGCGAAACCTTCCGCTACCACGTCAAGCCGTTTGAAGGCGCCAACATGGACCCCGCATCGCTGGCCGTCAACGGCATAGATCCAGACCACCCGTTACGGCCGGCCATCGAAGAACGCGATGCGCTGCAACGCATGTTCCGGGAAGTGCGGCGCGCCGTGCGCGAAAACCGTTGCCAGCGCGCGATCCTGGTTGGCCACAATGCGGCATTTGACCTCGCTTTTCTCAACGAGGCCGTCGCGCGATCGTCAATCAAACGCAATCCGTTTCATCCGTTCAGCTGCTTCGACACCGCAACGCTGTGCGGTGTCGCATTCGGGCAAACGGTACTGGCGCGCGCAGTGGCGGCGGCAGGTTTCGAGTGGGATGAGGAATCAGCGCATTCGGCAGCGTACGATGCCGAGGTGACGGCCGACGTTTTCTGCGAGATCGTTAATCGCTTTCAACCGGTATTTGATTCAACAATTCCGCAAGCTCGCCAGAGTGGTACATCTCAATAACGATATCGCTACCGCCTATCAACTCACCCTTCACATACAACTGCGGAAATGTCGGCCAGTTCGAATAGGTCTTGAGACCCTGGCGAATTTCTTCGTCTTCAAAAATATTGACGTAGGCGAACGGCTTGCCAATCGCATTCAAAGCCGCAACGGCCTGGCCCGAAAACCCGCACTGCGGAAAGTCCGGCGTTCCTTTCATATACAGAAGAACGTCATGTGACTTCAGTTGCTCTTCAATCCTGGCATTAACATCCACGTTTATCAGCCTCTCTTTCCTCTTCGGTACAGTCACTGCGTTTCTCGCTCTCTGCCGATCCGCTGACCAGCAGCGCCGAGCAGCCCGACAGCAGGAATACAGTAATTAATATGACCATCAGTCGCATTGATATGCTCCGTATTTGTCGCGATTGTAGCTGGATTTGGTCTAGAATACGCAGCCATAACGATAATCAATCAGGGAGAATCAAGCATGAATCCTTTGAATTCCGTACGTGGCGTTATTATTGGGGGAATCGTCCTGGCCGTAATCATTGCCGCGGCGACGATGGGCCGTCACTTCAACGAACTCAGCCTCGTGGTCTGGATCCACGTTCTCGCGGGCATCACGTGGATCGGCTTGCTCTATTACTTCAACTTCGTGCAGGTTCCGGCCCTTGCTGACGCCGCCAGCGATGAAGGCGGTCCTGGTGGCGCAGGTATCACGAAATACGTCGCGCCACGCGCCCTCTGGTGGTTCCGCTGGGGCGCAGCGCTGACATGGCTTTCCGGCGCGTATGCCCTGTACAAACTGAACATCCTGGGTGCTGCATTCCACCTCGGTTTTGGCGGCGACAGCTTCAATACCCAGGCCATGATCATCGGCGTGGGTGCATGGTTTGGCACAATCATGCTGTTTAATGTCTGGGTGTTGATCTGGCCCAACCAGAAGAAGATTCTCGGTATGGTCGAGGCCAGCGCCGATGAAGTTGCCAAAGCCCGCAAGGTCGCATTCCTTGCATCACGCACCAACACACTGTTGTCGATCCCGATGCTGATGAGCATGGTCGGATTCGGCCACGGTGGCTTCTTCCTCTAAAGACTGTCTCTTTGCTGAACCCGGCGGTCGCCACAGCGGTCGTCGGGTTCTTTGACATTTGCCGCCCGGTACGCGGTAACGGCTAGTCGAGTGTCCG
>JARRLQ010000092.1:0-6251 GCA_037386905.1 Woeseiaceae bacterium | reverse complement strand
GAATCGTCAGTGCAGGACTTCCCGTCGCTGCCCGTGGGGAACTAGCGCACGCAATACTGGACGCTGAACAGGCGCTCCGTGTCCATCCAGACCTTCGCAACCTTGAAACCGGCCTTCTCAGCCATGGTTGCAAAACCCTCGAGCGTGTACTTGTGAGAGTACTCGGTGAGAATCGCCTCGCCATCGGCGATGTCTATGCGTTCGTCACCAACCGAGACCACCTGTTCGCGGGCACTGATCAGCTCGATCACCATGCGCCCTTCTTTCTCATCGTAGCGGGCGCTGTGCGAGTAGGCGCCGACGTCAAAGTCGAAACCGAACTCGCGGTTCAGGTGGGTGAGCATGTTGAGGTTGAACTCTGCCGTGAGTCCGGCGCTGTCATTGTAGGCGCGCTCGATGAGTGCGGACTCCTTCTGCAGGTCCACGCCAATCAGCATTGCGCCGTTCTCGCCGGCTTCCCCGTACATGACATCCAGCAGTTGCTGCGCCACATCATTGGTGAAGTTGCCGATTGTCGAGCCCGGAAAATAGACGATGTTTCTGGCCCGCGTGACTCTCGAATGCGGCACAGCGAATTGCTTTGTGAAGTCAGCGACGACAGGCAAAACGTCGAGCTCCGGAAAGTCTGCGCGAATCTTGTCGGCTGATGCGAGCAAGTGATCCTCGGAAATATCGACGGGCATGTACGCGGCAAGATCATGCAGGTGCTCGAGCAGTACCCGGGTCTTGCGACTGGAGCCGCTGCCATATTCGATCAGGCAGGCCCGGCTGCCGACGAACTCGGCGATCTCGTCGATGTTGTCGTGCAGGATGGCGAATTCGGTCTCGGTCGGGTAGTACTCGGGAAGGTGCGTAATGGCGTCGAACAGCTGCGAGCCCCGCTCATCGTAAAAATATTTCGGTGAGATCATCTTGCGAGGCTTTTTCAGGCCCGCGACGATCTCGGCAAGTTCCTCGTTCACCCCGCACCATCCTTCGCCAGGCGAAATCCGAGGAATTGCCAGCGCGCATCGGGGTAGAAGAAGCTGCGGTAGCTTGGCCGAATGTGGTCTTGCGCGGTAGCGCACGAACCACCCCTGACGGTCATCTGGTTACACATGAACTTGCCGTTGTATTCGCCGAGCGAGCCATCCAGCGGAACGAATCCGGGATATGGCGCATAGGCCGAAGAGCACCATTCCCACACGTCGCCAAAAAACTGGTCGCTATCGCCGGCAATGGGGTGCAGGTGGCCACTCTCCAGGAGATTGCCTTGCATTGTTTTGTCATTTGCGGCTACTTCCCACTCGAACTCGGTCGGCAGTCTTGCCCCTGCCCATCGCGCGTACGCGTCGGCCTCGTAATAACTGACGTGACAGACCGGCGCATTGCCGTCGATATCGCGTTGACCGCCAAGCGTAAACTCCGAGTCGAGGCCTTCGCTCCAGTAAAGCGGCCTGTTCCAGCCGCGCTCGTTGATCGTGGCCCAGCCGTCCGAAAGCCACAGGTTTGAATCTTCGTAGCCGCCATCCTCGACAAATGCACGGTACTCGGCGTTTGTTACGAGCCGCTTGCCGATGCGGTGTTCGTGGAGCAGGGCGTCGTGCCTCGGTGTCTCGTTGTCAAATGAAAACCCGTCACCATCAGCGCCAACCCGGTGAATACCGCTCTGCCCGGCAGAGAAATCGTACTGCGCCGGAGCGACAGTCGCCGGCGCGGTCAGCGCAGCATCGTAGGCTGGACGCATCGGGTTGCAGGACAGGACATGCTTGATGTCCGTCAGGAACAGTTCCTGGTGTTGTTGCTCGTGATTAATGCCAAGCACAACCCGTGAACAAACGTCGGGGTTGTCGCCGGAAACTTCGAGCAGCTTTATCATTGCCGTATCGACATGCGACCGGTAGTCGAGAATCCCGGCCAGTCCCGGCCGTGACAGCAGTCCGCGTTTTGGGCGCGCATGCATTTGCCCGGCCGAGTAGTAATAGGAATTGAACAGGAAGTCGTAGCGTTCATCGAGCGGCCGGTATGTTGCATCAAACTCCTTGAGGAGAAAGCGCTCGAAGAACCATGTCACATGCGCGAGATGCCACTTCGACGGGCTCACGTCGGGCATCGACTGCACGACCGTGTCTTCGGCCGCGAGCGGCGCACAAAGTCGCGGCATGACGCTGCGCGCCTCGAGAAATTGTTGTGCAAGACTCATCGGAGTGGCAGGGCTGTTCGCTTCAGCACCTTGCGGATGGCAACACTCGAGTTAACGCGAGCGACGCCGGGCAGGCGGGTCAGTTTGTCCTTGTGTATGCGTTCAAAATCGGCCATGTCGGCAACGACCACCCTAAGCAGGTAATCGAATTCACCGGTCATAAGATAACATTCCATGACTTCCGGAATCTCTCGCACGGCTTCTTCGAATGCCGCGAGCTCACTTTGTTCCTCCCTGTGCAGGCCAATGTGGACCAGAACGTCACCGGGCATGCCTGCCTTGGTCTGGTTCACCATCGCTACGTAGCGCTCGATCAGGCCCTCGTCTTCGAGCGCGCGCACGCGCCGCAGGCAGGCCGACTCGGAGAGGTGGACCTCCTGTGCAAGCTGCTTGTTACTGATACGCCCGTCGCGCTGCAGCGCCTCGAGAATCGATCTGTCGAGTCTGTCCATTTTAGAAGAATAAAAGTGCGCTAAAACCAAAGAGAGCGAAAGAAACTGCCACAAAAAGGCACTTTTGTCACTGATAAAGCAAACACATGGCGCAATATCCGGCGTAATCTTTCCACTGGCCATGAGGAATTGGGAGAGGACTCATGAAAGTCGGGGTACCAAAAGAAATAAAAACACTCGAATTTCGCGTCGGCATGACACCCGCCGGCGTTCGCGAACTTGTGCACGATGGCCACGAAGTCGTCGTCGAAACCAACGCCGGCGAGGGCATCGGCATGACTGATGCCGACTACGAAATGGCCGGCGCCACGGTGCTCGGTACGGCGAAGGAAGTTTTCGATGCTGCCGAGATGATCATCAAGGTCAAAGAACCGCAACTGAACGAATGCGCGATGCTGCGGGACGACCAGGTGCTCTTTACATACCTGCACCTTGCCGCCGACCCGGCGCAGACCAAGGCACTGGTCGAGTCCGGCACGACGGCAATCGCTTATGAAACCGTTACAGCAAAAGACGGGTCACTGCCGTTACTGACGCCGATGTCCGAGGTCGCGGGCCGTCTCTCCATCCAGTCCGGCGCCTATCACCTGCAAAAAGCCAACGGCGGGCGCGGTGTGCTGCTCGGCGGCGTGCCCGGGGTCGCACCGGCAAAAGTCATCGTGATCGGTGGCGGCGTTTCCGGATTCAATGCCGCGGACATGGCCATCGGGCTGGGCGCGAATGTCACGATTCTCGATCGCTCGCTGCCGCGCCTGCGCCAGATAGACGATGTCTGGGGCGGACGCGTGCACACGATCTACTCAACAAAACACGCAATCGACGAGCTCGTGCCCGAGGCCGATCTCGTTGTTGGCGCTGTTCTCATCGCGGGCGCTGCGGCACCGAAGCTGGTCTCGGCGCAGAACGTCAAGGACATGCACGCGGGCGCAGTCATGGTTGACATCTCTATCGACCAGGGCGGCTGCTTCGAAACCAGCCGTCCCACGACGCACGCCGATCCGACCTACGTTGTGGATGACGTCGTGCACTATTGCGTAACCAACATGCCTGGCGCGGTACCGCGCACCAGCACGTTTGCGCTGACGAACGCGACCTTGCCGTTTGTCAAAGCACTTGCAAACTACGGCTGGCGTGAAGCGCTTACCAGGGACCCCCACCTGGCGAACGGACTGAACGTCCACGCCGGACACGTCAATCACGAGGCCGTCGCCCACGACCTGGGCTACGAGTACCTGTCGGCCTCTGATGCACTAAAGGCAGCCTGAACCCTCTCTCTCCCCCCGATAGGTACAGGCAAGCAATAAGGCCGGGCAAATGCCCGGCCTTTTCTTGTCTATGAGTCAAAACTCGACGTCGGCACGTGGATCAAGCGAGCCAACACCGTCAACTTCGATCTGGTAATAGTAGGAGTCTGCTTCAGGTTCGTCGGGCACGCATACTGTTAGCACGCCCCCATCATCATCGAAGGTTCCGGAGGCTTCCACCCAATCCGCGTCAGAGGCTGGTGGCGGCGAAGGCTTTTTCGTGATCGTGACGGTCGCCTCCTCGTAATTGTTGGCGTGTCCATGGTCCGGGATGAGTCGGTACTGCAGCTCGGCTCCGGCATGCACCGTGATGACGGCTTTTGCCGCCATGTGCGAGTCTCCGTATTTGATAAAGACGAACGTGAAGCCGGTGCTATCGCACGAGTTGGGAACCGTTTCCTGTATGAACTTGCCCTCGTTGGCGCAACCTGCAAACAGCGCGGATCCCAGAAGTGCAACAAATAGTCTTGTCATTAGTTTTCTCCGGGTCAGTTGCTAGTTCCTCGTCTATCATTTTAGTCGTTTCCTGGCGTTTCGCTTTGCGCCAGCAAACGATTAAATTTCGGGTGCTGGCGCAGCGACGCGAGGTGAGGTTCTGCTGCGATCATCTCGCGCGTATAGCCTTTGACCACAGCGTCCTCCAGCGAGGACAACGCCGCATCGATGTCGTTGCTTCGCAACCAGATTAGCGCTTGAATGAAATCGACATAAGGGTCATCGGGCGATCCGAGCTTTGCCGCCGAGATCGACTCCTGCGCTCCCCGCGTATCATCGAGCATTGCGAGAATCCAGGCCAGGTCCATGTGGACATTGGCATCGCCGGGATTCACCTCCAGTGCTGCCCGCGCGAGACTGTCAGCTTTACGGAACGCCGCACGTGCGTCATCCGGTCGACCGGCCGCCCACAGCGCATCACCCAGGTTCGATAGCTTCAAGTGGTCGTTAGGCTCCAGTCGCACGGCTTGACGATGCTGTTCGATTGCCTCTTCGAAGCGGCCGAGGTAGTAATACATGAGCCCGAGATTGCTGTGCGTATTCGCCCTTTGACTGATTTTCAGAGAGGCTGCGAAAGCGTCGGCTGCCGCCGCAAATTCGCCTGCAAGCATGCGTGCCGTACCGAGATTGGCGAAACCGACCGCGTTGGAGCGATCCAGCGCCACGACAATTTCGTATTGCTTCGCGGCTTCAAGGTATCGCCCGCCGCGGTAGAAAAAGGATCCAAGGGTGTTGTAAGCCGACCAGTTACCAGGGTGCAGGCCCACGGCGCGAACAAAAATCTCTTCAGCGGGGCCTGGCTTGCCCTGCCGCATGTACGTAATGCCCAGGCCGGTCATGGCTTCGGCACCTGTCGGATTGATCTCGAGCGCCTGTAAGTAGGCAGACTCCGCGGCGAGGTATTTCCCGGTGGAGCGATACAAGTCGCCAAGCGCCGAGTGCACGATATCGAGGTTGGGATTGAGCTCCAGCGCCCGGGAGCAAGAGTTTTCAGCCCGGGCAATGGTCTCCGGATCGTCGCTAAGTGGATAGGCATTCACATAGACAACACACTTTCCTGCATGCGCAGCAGCATAATCAGTGTCGACTTCCAGTGCTGCATCGAACCACCCGAGAGCTTCGGCCACCACTTCGAGACTGGGTGGCTTGCGCGAGGCTTCGATTCCGCGACGATACAGGAGATAGACGTCGAGGTCGGGGTCCTGCGCTGTCAGAACTGACGACGTATCTCCGGACTCGGGCAGAGCCACTCGAACATTGCCGACCGTCAGATTTGTGATCTCATCCCTGATGTCGAGCAGGTTTTGCCGCGGACGGTCGAAGCTGCGCGACATGACGTGAAACCCAGTTTCGGAGTCAATCATCTGGACGATGATTCGAAACGTCTCTCCAGATCGCTGTACGCTTCCTTCGAGATAATTGGCCACGCGCAGGCGGGCGCGCACATCGCCCGACGCAGAATTCGGCGCCAGAGTGAAGGAGTCCCCCCGTGACGAAACCAGGAGGCCCGGCACCCGAGATAGGCGAGTGATTACGTCATCAACCAGGCCGTTTGCAAAAATCTGCGTCTCCTCACTGCCGTCGAGATTCACAAAGGGCAGCACGGCAATCGAGTTATCCAGCACAGGCGGCAGTACGCGCTCGAGAGTTACGGCGGGTGTCCCGGCGTCCTCGGCTTTGGGCAGACCGATACTCTGGTCATAAATGAAAACAGCCACCCCGGCGATCGCAAGTGCGGAGACGACGGACAGATAGGTACGACTGAAGCGGCGGCGGCGGGCATCGCGCGGCGAAAGCTCATCGAGGACAGCCTTGCCG
>JARRLQ010000091.1:0-10947 GCA_037386905.1 Woeseiaceae bacterium | reverse complement strand
GCCGGCCGGAGTAGACCAGGTGACACAGGTATACCTCGGGCTCGGCAGCAACATCGACCCCGAACGGAATTTGCGCCTCGGAGTCGAGGAACTGCGGCGACATTACGGCGAGCTGGTCATTTCCAACACTTACCGGAATGCGGCGGTCGGCTTCGAGGGCGACGATTTCCTGAACCTCGTGGTCGGTTTTGACTCCGTCGAGGAGCCGCTCGGAATCCAGCGTCAAATCGAAGCCATACACGCCAAGTCGGGCCGGCGGCGCGGTGCGGATAAATTCGCCTCGCGTCCGCTCGACATCGACCTGCTGCTATACGGCGACCTGGTCATCGACGAGCCGCCGCTACGCCTGCCCAGGTCAGACGTTCTTGAATATGATTTTGTCCTGCGGCCATTGGCCGAGATCGCCCCGGAACTCGTGCACCCGGTAACGGGTCGAACAATGCAGGATCATTGGCAGGAATGTGACACAGCCGGTCATCCAATGGCGCGCGTAGACGTTATTCTATGAGCGGCATATCAGGAGTTCTCATGCGTATTCTGATTCCCTTCATCGTCCTTGCCAGCATGACGGCCTGCACGTGGTCGTTTGGCGACGACGACAACAACACCTACTCTTGTTCGAACCGCGACCAGAAACGGCTGGTGCGCGATGCGACGTACGACTGGTATCTCTGGAACGACCTGTTGCCCAACAAGGTCAAGGTCGGGGACTACGACGGCCCGGTCGAAGTGCTGGAGGCCATGACCTCGGTCCAGCCGCTCGACGAGTATTCCTATATCGGTTCAGCACTCGCGGATGCAGCATTTTTCGGCGCCGGCCAGTACCTGGGCTTCGGATTCAGCTGGCGCCGCGAGGCTGCTGACGACATACGACTGACCCGCGTGTTCGGTTCCAGCCCCGCTGCAATGGCAGGATTTGCCCGCGGGCAGCGGATTGTCGCTATCGACGGCCGCTCGATCAGTGAAATCGAGGCGGCGGAAGGCATCGACGCCGCGCTTGACCCGGATGTCGTCGAGTTCACAATGCGTGAAACGGACGGCGTTACCGAGTTCACGGTATCAGTCACAAGGGACGTCGTGACGATCGACCCGGTGCCGCAGTGGAGCCTGATGCCGACGGCGGGCGGCCCGCCGGTCGGCTACATCGAGCTGGCCAGTTTTATCGCGACGGCCGATGCCGAACTGGATACCGTATTTGCCGATTTCCTCGCCAACGGCGTAACCGACGTAATTGTCGATTTGCGCTACAACGGCGGTGGCCTCGTCAATACCGCGGAGTTGATGGGCGATTACCTTGGCGGCTCGGTCGCCGAAAACCTGGTGTTTACGCGAACACTGTTCAATGCAGATCAATCCGCAGAGTACGACAGGGACGAGTTCTTCGAGCGTCTGGCAAACTCGATCAACCTGTCGCGACTGGTTGTCATTGCAACCGACCGGACGGCGTCTGCCAGCGAGTTGCTGACCAACGGCATGGAGCCGCATGTCGAGGTCGCAATTGTAGGCAGTGACACATTCGGCAAGCCGGTCGGCCAGGTCGGCTTCGAATTCTGTGGCGCGATTCTTCGCCTGACCGCATTCCAGACGGTCAATGCAGATGGTTTCGGCGACTATTTCGGCGGCTTGCCCGCCGACTGTGCTGCGGTCGATGATCTCAACATTCCGGTTGGGGATCCGACGGACCCGAACATGATCGCGGCGATGGACTACCTGGCGACGGGCGCCTGCCCGGCAGCGCCGGCAATGGCGCCGCAGCAGTCGAAATTCGGTGCCGAACCGATGCCCCGGGTTCGTGCCGGACCGGCCTGGAGAGAGTACGCCGGGGCGTATTGATCACCAGCCGATCGACCGACCGCCGTCGATGGCAATAATCTGTCCTGTGACGTAAGTTGCGTCACGAACCAGGAACAGCACCGCGCCGGCAATGTCGTCGGGCCCGCCGGCGCGGCCCAGGGGAACCTGCCTGAGGATCGACGCCTTGGTGTCCTCATTCATACCGTTCTCGGGCCAGAGGATGGCGCCTGGAGAGACACCATTTACGCGAATGTCAGGCGCGAGGTCCTTGGCGAGCGATCTGGTCAGCATCGCCAGGCCAGCCTTGGCAGGTCCATAGACAAGGTGGTCGCGCAGCGGCCGCTGCGAATGCACATCGACAATGTTGACGATCACCCCGTTTGCGGCACGCAATGGCGGCGCCAGTGCCTGCGAGAGGAACAGCGGCGCCTTGAGGTTCGTGCCCATGAGGTCATCCCACTGTTCTTCGGTGATCGTGCCGAGCGGCGTGGGGTAGAAGCTCGACGCATTGTTGACGAGTATGTCGAGCTGGCCGTGCCAGTTCGTGACATCGTTCGCCAGCGAGTCGAGGCTGGCGAGGTCGGTCAGGTCGGCGCTGAATATTGCTGCCGAATCGGCGCGGTGTTTATTAAGCTCGTCGCACAACGCGTTAGCTTCATCTCCCGAACCACGGTAATGAATCGCGACGCTGGCGCCGTGCGCGTGCAAGGTGCGCGCAATCGCTGCTCCGATGCGCCGTGCAGCGCCCGTGACGAGCGCAACCTTTGTAGATAGTCCGTCTGACGATGTCATCGAAGACCCTGTGCCCGATTCGCGTTATAAAGGCAGCATTATGCAACACCCGCAGTCATTTTCGCTGCCGGCGCCGGATGCGCCCAGCGCAGAGCACAGCGAGAAAGTCGCTGCCTATGTTCGCGAGAAAATCGAGCAGGCGGGTGGCCTGATCAGTTTCGCGGAGTACATGCATCACTGCCTGTATGCGCCCGGTCTCGGTTATTACAGCGCCGGTACCACGAAGTTTGGTGCCGCAGGCGACTTCGTCACAGCGCCGGAAGTCTCGTCAATTTTCGGCATGGTGCTGGCCAGGCAGTGTGCCGAACTCCTGCCGCAGATCCCGACTCCCGCGATTCTCGAGATCGGCGCCGGCAGCGGCAAGCTGGCTGTCGATCTGTTACGAGCGCTGGAGGACAGCGATGCATTGCCCGAAGGCGGCTACCAGGTGCTGGAAGTCTCTGCCGATTTGCGCGCGCGGCAGGAGCAATTGCTGCGCGAGGAACTTCCCGGGTTCGTCGACAGCGTGACATGGCTTGACCAGCTGCCACGAGACTTTTCCGGCGTCATCGTTGCCAACGAGGTCCTCGATGCACTTCCTGTCGAGCGGTTTGTGAGGCGCGGAGATTCGGTCAGCCAGGTTTGTGTGACGGCAGACGGCACGTCATTCGCACTGGCCGAGAGAGGCGCGCCCGACGCGCTACGGCAGGCGGTTGAGAATATCGAGTCGTCCATGGGCGGGCAGTTGCCGGAAGGATATGCGTCAGAGGTTTGTGTTGCTGCCCGGCACTGGGTCGAGGACCTTGCCAGGTCGCTCGAGTACGGTTTTGTTTTCCTGTTCGACTATGGTGTTGGCAGGAACGAGTATTACGCGGCCGAGCGATCGGGCGGCTGGCTGCGATGCCACTTTCGTCATCATGCGCACGATGACCCGCTTATTCTGCCGGGCATCCAGGACCTGACGTCGTGGGTCGACTTCACGGCCGTTGCAGAAGCGGCTGTGGCCAGCGGTCTCGACATCGCCGGATTTGTCGCACAGGCGCAATTCCTGATTGGCGGCGGCCTTGACCAGGTGCTGGCAGATTTCGCCGAACTGCCAACCGACGCACAGCTGAAGCTGGCCGCAGAGATTAAGCTACTGACCTTGCCTGCCGAGATGGGCGAGAACTTCAAGTGCCTGGGTTTATGCCGGGGTGACATGAAAACGCCAGGCGGATTTGCGCTGGCAGATCGAACAACAACACTGGGTTAACGCATGACAACATTGCAGGTCATCATTCTCGCCATCGTGCAGGGGCTCACCGAGTTCCTGCCAATCTCGAGTTCCGGACACCTCGTGCTGGTACCGCATTTTTTCGACTGGGCCGACCAGGGGCTTGCATTCGACGTCGCCGTTCATTTCGGTTCGCTGATTGCCGTGCTGCTGTTCTTTCGGCAGGACATTTTCGGGTTGTTACGCGGCAGCGTGCAGGTTCTTGGCGGCAACATCGAGGGCGTCGAGTCGCGGCTTGCACTCGGCATTGCGCTCGGCACAATCCCGGCGGCGCTGGTGGGACTGTTTCTCGTTGACTGGATCGAAGCCAATCTGCGCAGCCCGTATGTCATTGTATTTACGCTGTCCGGCTATGGAGTGCTTATGATGGCCGCCGACCGATTCGGCCGACGCGAGCGCAACATCTCGGGCATGACCATCGGCAACGCCATCCTGATCGGGGTTGCGCAGGCACTGGCCCTCGTGCCGGGCACATCGCGCTCGGGCGTGACGATAACGGCCGCACGCTTCATGGGCTTCGAGCGCCAGGACGCCGCGAGGTTCTCCTTCCTGCTGGCCGTACCGGTCATCTTGCTGGCGACGGGATATTCGCTTATCAACCTGCTGCGGGACGATGCAATCGTCGCCTGGGGACAGCTTGCGACGGGTGTCGTCATCTCCGCGATCGTCGCGTACCTCAGCATTGAATTTTTCATGCGTTTCGTGAGTCGAATAGGGCTGATGCCATTCGCGATCTACCGGTTGGCGCTGGCCGCGGTGATTGTCTATGTCCTTGTCTAGATATCTGCCGCTGTTGCTACTCGCCGCAGGCCCCGCCTGTGCGGCCGATGGCTTCATGCTTGGTGGCGGCGCGGAAAGCGACAGCGATGGTGGCCTGAGCGCCGCGTTGATTGGCGGTGTCGGGTTTAGCGAAAAGACCTGGCTGTCGGCCGGTTATGCACAGAGTTCTGTCGATCTGCTCAGCGGCAGGAAGCTCGATACCCGGTACGCCGACATCGAGCTGGATCATCATTTCGACCCGATTGGAATACGTGTCGGTGCCGCCTATTGGGGCGACAAGGATGTGCTCGAGTCGAATGATTGGCGAATGGCCGGCTATTACCGCAACGACAACACCACGGTGTCGTTCGAGTACGAGTACCGCGACTTCGACTTCATCATTCCGAGCACCGACTTCACCACGTCGCGCCGTGTCACGTTCGACGCAGACGGCTTCGGGCTTGCGCTGCGCTTCAGGACGAGTGAAAACATCAGCGTCAGGTTGCGCGGCATGAAATACGACTACAGCGTGCCATTCAGGCCCGTTGAAAACGTCGACGCGGCGAGGCTGCTCTCGGTCACGCGCCTGAGCCTGGTTAACTCGCTGGTCGATCACCGCGCAGGAATTTCTCTCAGCATCGACCAGGGCCTGAAGAACTGGGATATCGACCTGTCGACGTGGGAAAATATTCTCGATCGTTCGCGGACCCGGTCGCTCACCGTGCGCTATCTTTTCCCAATGACAGACCAGACTGACCTCGAGCTCGGTGTCGGCTATGACGATTCGGAATTGTACGGCGACGCAACGTTTTTCTCGCTGTACCTGTTTTTCTACGGCAACTGACGGCCTTTTCGAACGTCCCGGACTGCGCTCACCCGGGCGCTGCGAATCGCCTGAGGGATCTTCCGGTCATCGGTGTCGGCTGCGATGCTGCCCGCGTCGACGGATGATGCCGCGACAAATGCTTCCCGGAGGTGAGCCGCCTGCGGATAGTCACGGTGTTCAAAGCCTGTGCGGCCGCGGGCATCGGCCTCGCAGGCGACAAGAAATTGCTCGAAGCGTTCGCTGCGACGGAATGCATCCACCTTTTCGAATAACTTGACGACCGTGTCGTCACGCAGCTCGAACGCGCGGTGGCAGTGAGTGTGATACTCGGCGACCAGCAGCCCGAGATCGCGACACGCGCGCGGCAAAGGCAGGCGATCGGCCATGGCGTTGATCAGCTTCTTGCCGCGCTGCTCGTGCCCCGGGTGTGATGGCAGTTCGGCGAGCCGCGTCGTTCCCTTACCGAGGTCATGGACAAGTGCGGCGAAGCGAACCTCGATATCGTCGCTCAGGTACGCGGACTGCTCGACGACCATCATTGTATGCATGCCGGTGTCAATTTCAGGGTGCCACTTGAAGGGCTGTGGAACGCCGAAATGAGCGTCAACCTCGGGGTAAACGACCCGCAGGGCGCCGCAGGACCGCAGTGCCTCGAAGAACAGCTGCGGGTTCGGGCCGGCAAGCGCGGCTTCGGTCTCCTTCCATACACGGTCAGGCACGAGCGCGTCGGCTTCACCATTCGCGACTATTTGCCGCATCAGGTCGACGAAGGCTTCCGACACATGGCGGATCAACCTCTTGTCGAGATCCTGCTGGCCGTTGAACGGGTCGATCAGCTCATTGTTGTCATCGAGCGCCAGTGCATTGATCGTGAAGTCGCGGCGGCTCAGGTCTTCTTCAATCGTAACGTCGGGAGAGGTGTCGAATTCGAAACCATGGTAGCCGGCCGCAGTCTTGCGCTCCGTCCGAGCGAGCGCATATTCCTCGTTGGTTTCCGGGTGCAGGAAGACCGGAAAGTCCTTGCCGACCTGTCGGTATCCTTCATTGACGAGCTCTTCCGGCGTCGCGCCCACAATACACCAGTCCCGTTCTTTCACGGGAAGCCCGAGCCGTTCGTCACGAACGGCGCCACCGACGAGGTACACTTGCATTGGGCGATTCTAGCATCGAGGAAACACATGTTTTGGCGCGCAATCCTGTTGTCGCTGTGCGCGGTGTCCGTGGGTGGCTGCGCCAGTTCGCCGTCGACGAGCTTCACCTGCCCGACAACGACAGCTACCGAAGTTATGCTGACCTCGAGCGCGATTACGTCGTCTGGAATGGGTTCGCGGCGCCGGAGTTCTCGCTGCAGCCGAAGACCTGGTGTTTCCCGATCGCAGGTTGTGTGGCGTATCGAGGCTACTTTTCCGAGGAAGCGGCCGAAAAGAAGGCCGGGCAGCTTCGTGAGGATGGTTACGATGTGATCGTCGGTGGCATCCCCGCGTATTCGACACTCGGCAAATTCGACGACCCGGTGCTAAGCACGATGATGCACTGGGACGACACCGTGCTCATCGCGACAATGTTCCATGAGCTCGCCCACCAGGTGCTGTACATCAAGGACGATTCCGAGTTCAACGAGTCGTTTGCGTCGGCCGTGGAGGAGTTTGGCATCGAGCGCTGGCTGCAAAGGCGCGGCGAGCACGCAGAATTCGATGCCTACCTCGAGCAACGCCAATTAGCGAAGCGGCTGATCGGCATCATTACTGCAGCTCGCGACGATCTTGAGGAGCTCTACGGGTCGTCAATGGCGAAACACGAAATGCGTCTCGGCAAGCAGCAGAGGCTGGAGCGGCTGCGAACCGAGCTGGCCGAGACGCTACGAGAGTCCGGGCAAGAAGCGCCAGGGTGGCTCAGTGCGGAGCTCAATAATGCGCGGCTGGCCTCTGTCGGCCTTTACCAGGACCGATTGCCGGAGTTTCGGGCGCTTTACGAAGAGTGCCAGCGGGATTTCGAGTGTTTCTATGGGCGGGCGGAGGCGTTGGCTAATTAGTCGGCTGCACGCTGGCGGTCGCGGCTAACGCCGCTCCTGCATCAGCTCCTACATCAACGAGGTCGTCCGACAATCGGCGCACCTTCCCGGTCATACGCCAGTGAAAAATCGTCTCGGCGGCGAGCACACGGCGCACATAGCCGCGTGTCTCGTTGAACGGGATGTTCTCGATCCAGATGCGAGCGTCGATGTTGCCGACTTGTGGCAGCCAGGCGTCGACACGATGTGGGCCGGCATTGTATGCAGCCGTGGCCAGCACGCGATTGCCGCCAAATCGTTCCAGCATCTCGCCGAGGTAGGTCGTGCCGAGACGAATGTTGCTGTCGGGGTCAGTGAGCGTGTCGAGCCCGGAGTAGGGCAGGTTTATGCGCCGCGCAACGTTTTTGCCCGTCTTCGGCATCAGTTGCATCAGGCCGATTGCTCCAGCGCTGGAGCGCACGTCCCGCATGAACAGGCTTTCGCTGCGTGCGACGCCATAGGCCCAGGTCGTCGAAATGCTGGCGTCCGTGGCGTATTTCTCAAAGGTCTCGTTGTAAGGCAACGGGTAGCGCAACGAGAGATCGTCATAGTCGCCGACGCTGGCCGCAGCAGCAATGGCGCGCGAGTGCCAGCCCCAACGGTCGGCGAGAATGGCAGCCTGCATCTTGTCAGCTGCATCGAAACTGCGCACGACAGCATCCCACTCCGAGCGGCCGCGGCCGTCCAGGCCAACCAGGAACAGTTCGCGCGCACGGACGAGTTCGGGCTGCGTGTTGAGTTCCGCCAGCCGCGCTTCGTCTGGCGCAAATGCATTGTCGCCCAGAGCATAGGGAACGCCGAGCTCGTCCGCGGCCAGGAATCCGTAATAACTGCGCTCCCTGGCAAGCTCGGCGAGTATCGCTTCTCCCTCGGGAATGCGGTTGTTGTGCTGCAGGGCTATGCCGCGCCAGTAACGCCACTCTTCCGATTCGCGTTCGTCCGCCGCCATGGCCTCGATATCGGCCAGCAGGTTTGACCAGTTGTGTTTGCGCAGGCTCGTCCGTGCGCGCCAGCGCATGACTTCGTCGTTCTGCGCCGCCAGCGGCAACTTGACGAGCAGGTCGTAGCCCCCGGGCAGGTTGTCGCGCGCGGTCCAGAGTGCAATGTGGCGTGCGGTACGAAATTCGAGTTCGGCCGGGAAACGCTTGCCCCTGACGATCGGGCGGAACAGTTTGCGGGCCAGCTCGGGGTCCTTGTAGGTAATGCGCTCGAGCGCATAGGCGATTTGCCGGTTCGATTCCGCATCGTTGCGGAGTTGCTTGTAGTTGCGGACGAAACTCTCGGGATTGCGCTGCGCATTGATCCACTGGGTGGCGATATCGATGTGTTTCTGGTCGATCGACTTGCCGAGCCAGCGCGCCATCGTGAATTCGCGCGCCTCGACCGCCAGCTCGAAGCGCCTCATGTACTCGGCAATGCCGAGGTGATTACCGCTGTCGAGAAATTCGAAGACCGGGTCGCATTCTTCTACCTGGCTTTCGCCGACGGTCCAGAGGTCGATGGCGCGATGCACGACCCGCGACGTGCGGCCGGCATCGATCTCGGCCTGCAACGCCAGGCAATCGAGTTTGGCAACGTCGAGACCCTGGTAGTACTGGTGGTAGACGTCCAGGAATTCCTCGAAGTGGCCGATATCAGCAAGATGCAGCGCGTAGCGATAGCGTAGCTCTCGCGCCGGCTTGAGAACGCCATTGCGGTCAAGGAACTCCTCGATCTGGTCATGATCTGCATTCGCCAGCCTCGCGCGGAACCATGCAGCACGCAGGTCGGGGTAGAGAACGTAGTCCTCGAGGGCCGCCCGCCGTGCCGGCGAGAGGGCTTCCACGCTGGCCCAGCTGCCGCGTTCGACGTCGGCATAAACCTGCTTGAAGAGTTCACGCTGCGCCTGGCTGGCCGTAGAGGCCTGCGCCAGGGGCGCAACGCCCGACAGCAGCGACACCAGAAGGATAACCGGGTTTCGAGGAAATTTCGCAGATTCCCCGGAAAAATTAAGCGACTGTCCCCAAATTGTTCGCTAGCGAATCTGCAGCATCAGCGACCGTTCACCGCGCTGCACGAGCAGGAACAGGATGCGGTTTGCCGCGGCGATCTCCCTGAGCTGCGCCACGTTGCGGATGGTACGGCGGTTGACAGCTGTGATGATGTCACCAGTACGGATTCCGCGTTGTGCTGCCGCGCTGCCATCCTGGACCGCCGTCACTTCAACGCCGGCTTCAACGTTGCTGGACGTCGTGTAGGTCGAGAACTCGGCGCCCGCCAGGCCCGGGTGAATATCGGTACCGGCGCTGCGCCCAACCTGTGCCCGACCGAGGACGGCCGTTGTAACCTTGGTCTCACCGTCGCGAATATAGGTGATCTTGACGTCTTCTCCTGAGCCACGCAGGCCGATCGCGTTACGCAGTTCAGAAGCATTACTGATTTCGTCGTTATCGACGGCGATGATGATGTCGTCGATTTGCAGGCCGGACTCGTCGGCTGCAGATCCGGGCACGACCTCGGTAATTATTGCACCGCGATCGACGGTGGCATTCAGTGCTTCGGCAACCTCGGAATCGACAGGGGAAATCGTCACGCCCAGCAGCCCGCGGCGGACCTCGCCGAAATCGATAATCTGGCGCATGATCGAACTGGCGATTTCAGTTGGAACTGCGAAGCCGATGCCGACGTTGCCGCCTGTGCGGCTGATAATCGCCGAATTGATGCCGACCAGTTCGCCTTTCATGTTGACGAGTGCGCCACCCGAGTTGCCCGGGTTGATCGACGCATCGGTCTGAATGAAATCTTCGTAACCGTTGGGGTTGATGCCGGCACGGCCGAGCGCGCTGACAATGCCCGACGTCACGGTGTGGCCCAGTCCGAACGGGTTGCCGATCGCAATGACGAAGTCACCGACACGCACAGAATCGGAGTCGCCGATCGGCATCTCCACGAGGTGGTCGGCCTCGACCTTGATCAGTGCGATATCCGTGGCCGCGTCGGAACCGACGACCTCGGCATCGAGCACATCCCCGTTAATCAGGGAAATCTGAATCTCGTCAGCGCCTTCAACGACGTGATGGTTGGTCAGGATGTAGCCGCGCTCCGAATCGACGATGACGCCGGAGCCAGCGCTTTGCACCTGGCGCGAACCATTTGGCGGGCCAAAGAAGCGCCAGAACGGGTCGTCGCCAAACGGATTGCGCTGCTGCACCGTGGCGCTGACGCGAATGTTGACGACGGCCGGGGAGACGCGCTCTACGAGCGGCGCCAGGCTGGGAACGACTTCACCGTCAATTGCCGCCGGCATTTGCGCTGTCGCGGTCGCAGATACGGCAAGGAGCAGAACGGCGAATGCCAATCGTATGCTCGATTTCATTTTGTGTCTCATAACAGGGTCAGACCATTTTGGTGGGGGCCAGTTCATGGAGAAGCGGTGTCACCAACGGTGTGGTGACACCGCCTCCTTAACATAGATGCCCGGCCATAACAAAAAGT
>JARRLQ010000090.1:0-7010 GCA_037386905.1 Woeseiaceae bacterium | reverse complement strand
CGTCGCGAAACCGTCGCAGCAGATCATCCCTGGGCGCGCTGCCTTGAGCCAGCAATTTGCGCCCGTTCAGTACCCGTTTATTCGCTTGCAACCATTTTTTCGCGGCATTCAGTGCGCGGTGACTCGTAAACAGGCAGAACATTCCGCCGCTGGTCATGTCGAGCAGCGGGACGACACTTTCCATCACGGCGTCCGTGTGTCCGGGATCCGATGGCTGTGGCAGGCCCGGTGGTAAATAAACGAGGCCATTACGGTCAACTGCGTAAGGGCTCCGAAAAGTAAGGCCGTGAACATCGAAGAGCCCCATACGGCTCACGAAAAAAGAGAACACTACGCCGACAGCAAGCGTTGCCGAGGTAAAAACCCATGCCTGGTGGCCATTGTCGATGAGCCCGTTGAGCGTGGCCGATACATCGAGTGGCGTCAGGTTTATGCGCAAGCTGCGCGGATTGACCTCGAGCCACCGCAGCCCGTCCCATGTATCGGTTCGAGAGAACTGTCTGCAATCTCGGCAATCGCCGTATTGAGCGCACCCAACGCGAGCCGCAGCGCGTCCAGCGGCTCGCGAAGGACATCGATAACTTCCGCCAGCTGGTGCCGGCCCTCGTTACGCGGTGCTTCCGCGCGCAATACCCGCACTGCTGTCTGCAATGCATCGATACGGCGTTGCAGCTCGGGTTGCCGGAACGGAACCGTCTCGACGCGTATTTCGTCGACGAGCCGCTCGAGTTCGCGCGAGCCGAGCGCAACGCCAAAGAACTGCACTGCGAGATCCGGAACCTGGTGCGCCTCGTCGAGAATGATGGCCTCGGCGCCGGGCAGGAATTCGACAAACCCCTCTTCCTTCATGGCGAGGTCAGCGAGCAGGAGGTGATGGTTCACGACGACGAGGTCGGCTTCCTGGGCCGCGCGGCGCGCCTTGACGACGTGACACTTGGAATACTCCGGACATTTCTGGCCCAGGCAGTTATCGGCGGTCGACGTAACCAGCGGCCAGATGCGCGAGTCCTCGGCAACGTCGGTAAGTTCCGCCTTGTCCCCGCTTTCAGTTCTGTAGCGCCACTCCCTGACTGCGTTCAGGTCGTCGACAAGCGTGTCCGTGACATCTGTGACGTGGTCCAGGCGTTCGAGACACAGGTAATTGGCTCGCCCCTTTAGCAATGCGGTCTCGACAGGCCGCCCGATTGCCTTGCCGATCAACGGCAGATCCCGATGATAGAGCTGGTCCTGCAGCGCCTTCGTGCCAGTCGAGATAATGGTCTTGCGGCCGCTCTCCAGTGCAGGAAGCAGGTAGGCAAAGGTCTTTCCGGTGCCGGTTCCTGCCTCAACGACGAGCTTGCCGAGGTCAGCGATGGTTTCGGCGACCGCTTCGGCCATCCACGCCTGACCGGCACGCGGCTGGAAGCCTGGCAACAGCTCTTTCAGCGGGCTTTTTTCGCCAAAAAATTCGGAGAGTTCGGTCACGGCGCAATGGTTACATGTCGCAGCGCCGTTGCACAGCGCAGAATTATTGTCAGATCGGCGTCAAAAGCCGAAATTCGGGCTGCATATCAGTTTCGAATCCGTATAATTGCGCACCCTACAAAAACGTAGTGCAGCTCGCACAAAGCCCCAGGGATTTAATTGATGACAACCCAGCTTCCAGCCCTCCAGCAATGGGTGGACGAGGTCGCGGCCCGTACCCAGCCAGACAGCATTCACTGGTGCACCGGCAGTGACAGCGAATACCAGCAACTGATTGACCTGATGATCGAGGACGGCACGATGTCGCCGCTCAACCAGGAAACCCACCCGAACTGCTACCTGCACCTGTCGGACCCCACCGACGTCGCACGCGTCGAACACCTGACTTATGTATGCACCGAAGATGCCGAGGACGCAGGGCCCAACAACAACTGGATGAGCCCGAATGAGGGACACGCGACTGTCGATCCGCTGTTCGAAGCCGCGATGAAAGGCCGCACGATGTATGTCATACCCTATTGCATGGGGCCGATAGACTCGCCCTACTCGCGTTGCGGTGTGGAGATAACGGACAGTCCCTACGTCGTCGTCAACATGAAACTGATGACTCGTATGGGCAGCGCCGCTCTCGAGCGCATCGAACGTGAAGGCGCATTTGTTCGCGGTTTGCACTCGACCGGCGACCTCGACCCCGAGCGCCGTTTCATCATGCACTTCCCGGACGAACTCTATATCAAGAGTATTGGTTCGGGTTACGGCGGCAACGCGCTGCTGGGCAAGAAATGCCATGCGCTGCGTATCGCAAGCCACCAGGCCCGCGAAGAGGGCTGGCTTGCCGAGCACATGCTGATCATGGGCCTCGAGAGCCCGGATGGCGAGACGCACTACATTGCATGCGCGTTCCCATCGGCCTGCGGCAAGACCAACCTTGCGATGCTGATCCCGCCGCATTCAATGCCGGGCTGGAAGATCTGGACGCTCGGCGACGACATTGCCTGGCTGCATTTCGACGAGGAAAATCGTTTGCGCGCCATCAACCCGGAGTCGGGCTACTTCGGCGTCGTACCCGGCACGAACCGGGAAACCAACAAGAATGCGTTCGACATGATCACGCATGACACGATCTTTACGAATGTCGCGCGCACCGCAGACAACGCACCGTGGTGGGAAGGCAAGAAAGAAGGCGAGCCCGCCTTCGATTGGCGCGGCAATGCCTGTGACGGCAGCAATGGCAAGGCTGCGCACCCGAACTCGCGGTTCACGGTTGCGGCCACCAATAACCCGAGCTACTCGACGCTCGCCGATGCGCCTGAAGGCGTGCCAATTGCGGCGATCGTCTTCGGCGGCCGCCGCAGACGCCTGGCGCCGCTTGTCTACGAAGCAAGAGACTGGAAGCATGGTGTGCTCGTGGGCGCCAGCGCCGGATCCGAAACGACAGCCGCGGCAGTCGGCGAGGTCGGTGTGATTCGCCGCGACCCGATGGCCATGAAGCCTTTCTGCGGCTACAACTTCGGCGACTACTGGCGCCACTGGCTGTCACTGGAAGAACGCAGCGACAAGCTGCCCAGGATTTTCCACGTCAACTGGTTCCGCCAGGATGATGACGGCCATTTCCTGTGGCCGGGCTTCGGCGAGAACCTGCGCGTACTGCGCTGGATTATCGATCGTTGCGAAGGCCGCGTTGGCGCCCGGGAAACAGCGGTTGGCTATCTGCCGGAACCGGGCGGCATCGATACCGCAGAACTCGACATCAGTGACGATGTGATGGACGAACTGATGTCGATCGATGTCGAGCACTGGAAACTCGAGAACCAGCACTTCGCTGAGTATCTCGATAATTTTGGGGACCGCGTCCCCGAGGAACTGAGAGCGGAGCAACGACGCGTCGCCGCAGAGCTGGATAAGGCGTCCTGATTTATTCGAGTGTCTTGAAATAAATCGCCAGTGACGCGCCGGGCTCCTCGGAGCGGCCGAGTCCGATAGTGCCCTCGCCATGCAACTCCATTGAGTCGCGACGCACAAACTTTTCCTCACCTTGCAGGTTCTGCACGAAGGTGCCGTTCGTACTCTGGTCGACGAGCACGAATTTGCCGCGCCGCATCTCGACTTTGGCATGCATGCGGGAAATCAGGTTGCCCTTGACGACGAGATCATTGTCTTCGGCGCGGCCCATGATGACGTTCTTGCGTTTGTCGTTGACCTCTACCTTCTTGTCGCGAAAAGAGAGCTCGAGGCGCGAAGCCCTGCGGTCCTGGTTTTCCCACTCGATTGTGGGCAGCATGCTCGTCGCCTCTTCAGGGTTCCACAAGAACTCGTAAAGCGCGACTTCGTCCAGCTTGCCGCGTACCGTTGCGACATCGATCTGGCGCGTCTGCTTTTTCAGGTCGGGACTCATCTTTTCGACCGTGCCACCCGAGATAATAATCTGGCGGGCCTTGGCCTGCGATGTCATGCGGTTGGCCGTGTGCACGGCCGCGCCGAAAATGTCGTTTTGCTCCTGGACCACCGGTCCGTAATGGCAACCGATGCGGATTGAAACAGCGATGCGGTCGTCCTGCTTGTTATCGGCAGAAATACGCGCCTGCATCATTACCGCCGCGCCCATGGCCTCTTCCACGGTCAGGAACGTCGACATGACCTCGTCGCCAATCGTCTTGATGACTGTGCCGTTGTACTGGAGCGTAGCGTCCTTCATAACGTCGAGGCATTGCGCCACGGTCTCACTGGCCTTGGTGTCGCCGAACTTGTCGTACAGCTGCGTGCTGCCGACAACGTCCGCAAATACGATCGCGACTTCAAGGTCCTTTGCCATCTTTTGCCTGTAAGTTCCTAAAACTTTTAGCTATTTCTGCAGGAAACGAGCACTATTTTTCAGCGACAATATACGCTATCCACGCGAGGTCTGCCTCACCCTTTGCATCCGGCGTGAACTCGCCGTTGCCCTCGCCATCTTCGTCTTCGCCTTCCCAGTAGACTGTCACAGTACGGAACCCGGCGTCGTGCAGCATGTCACGCAATTCGGGGGCCGTGTACAGGCGCCACGCATAGCTGAAAGCGCGCTTGATTCTCGAACCATCCGGAAATTTGAAATGAATGTAGCACTGCATGTGGTTTGTGACCGGGTGGAATTTCGCCTGGTGCCAGATGTACGTGAAACCGTCATGCTTGGTTTTTTCCTTGGTTTCCTCGAAGGACTCGGGACCACCAAACATGTCCATGAACAGGATGCCGTCATCCTTCAATGCCTCAAAGCAGCGCCGCATATACGCCACCATCTGCTCGCGTTCTTCAAAAATCCAGTAGCTGAAATTGAAAGCCGCAAGGATATCGACCTCGGGCGTCTCTACGGTCTGCACATCCGATTCGATCAGGCGGACCCGCGCCTGGTCCTCGGTATCGAGACGCCCGACGCGATTCTCGCGACCCCATTCAAGTACCGACGGGTCGATATCGACACCGATCGCCGAGTATTCAGGCCCTTGCTTCGCCCATTCGCATGCGAGACTCGCGGTGCCGCAAAAATCCTCGCGCAAGGTATAGGCAGTCCTGCCAGCCCGTTCCTTGAATGTCGTGCTCAGGAAATCAACCTCGTTTTCGACATTCTGCACCGACTCCTCGTACAACTCGTGGATGTCGGCCTGCTCGGCCATAGTCGGTCCTTTGTGTTTCTTCGACGATTTTGCGCCCATAAAAGGTATTTCGCTCTCAGTCTCGTGTTGAACGGTTCATTCTATGCCGCAACCGGCATGGCATCCAGCGCTTCAAGCAGAACATCTACGCCGGCACCATCGCGATAGGCATTCTCACTCAGGTAGCGACGCCAGGCGCGCGCACCGGGCTTGCCAGCAAACAAGCCGACCATGTGGCGTGTAATGCGACCGAGGCGCTCGCCGCCGCGCAGCTCGTTGTCGATATACGGGATCATTCGCATGATGACCTCACGGCGATCTGGCATTTCGGCTTGCGGATTCATGTGCCGTTCGAGTTCGGCAAGGAAGTATGGGTGATGGTAAGCCTGCCGGCCGATCATGACGCCGTCGACGTGGGCCAACACCTCGTCAACGTGCCCGACCTCGGTAATGCCACCGTTGAGCACGATGTCGAGACCGGGGTTAGCTTGCTTTAGGCGATACACACGGTCGTATCTCAGCGGCGGAATTGAGCGATTCTCCTTGGGGCTCAAACCCTCAAGAATTGCGACGCGCGCATGCACGATGAACTTCCGGCAACCTGCGGCGGCCAGCGTGTCTACGAATTCTGCGAGAAACTCATAACTGTCCTTGTCGTCGATGCCGACGCGCGTCTTCACCGTGACAGGCACGTCCACTTCCGACTGCATTGCACTGAAACAGCTCGCAACGATGTCGGGTTGTGCCATCAGGCAGGCGCCAAACTGACCACTTTGCACCCGATCACTCGGGCAACCGACATTGATATTGATCTCGTCATAGCCGGCTGCGGCCGCCCGACCTGCCGATTCAGCCATCAAGGCAGGGTCACTGCCGCCGAGCTGAATGGCGATCGGGTGTTCTGACTCGTCGTAGCGCAGCAACGATTGCGCGTCACCATAGTGCAACGCATTCGCCGTGACCATTTCAGTGTAGAGAAACGCGCCCGGGCTCAGCAGTCGCATGAAATAGCGGCAGTGACGATCGGTCCAGTCCATCATGGGCGCAATTTGTATCTTGTTATTCAAAAACTTACCTCGAAATGCCCCGGCCCGGGCCTCGTTGCTGTTAAGCTGCAGAATGAAACTCAATCGTCGCTGATCTCACGTTTGTAAAGGGTTTCTCCCTCAGTCGAACTTCGCAGCACACACTACCGCAAAATATTGTAATCAGAACAGTCGCAGGGACTGCCAATGTACAGAGTTCGCCGCTGGGTATCGAAACACCCGCGATTCTTCGAGCTTGCCTACGCGGGATTCGAGCGCCTGTTCATCTGGGTCAGCCCCCTGCTCTCACGCATTGGCTACCAACGCATCGACAAGCCGTTCGCCGCGCTGGAGCGTGTCATCAAGGGCTTTCTTTTTGACACCAGGATGTGCGGCTCCTGCACGCTAAGTGCGACCGGCATGGTGTGTCCGATGAATTGCCCGAAGTCAATGCGTAATGGACCCTGCGGTGGCGTTCGCGCCAATGGCCGCTGCGAAGTCAAACCCGAGATGCCCTGCGTATGGAACGATGCCTATGTAGGCAGCCAGCGCATGAAACATGGCGATCGTATCCAGGAAGTCCAGGTCCCGGTGGATCACCGCATGCACGGTACTTCATCCTGGATGCGCGAGATACGCCGCAAGACAGGTGCCGCGGAAATCGGGGATGTCTCCAAATGAAGCTTCTCGATAATCCGGCGGCCGGCCATTTCGAGGAACTTGAACCAGGACACAGCTCGCCCGGGCGCCTGGAGCAACTGCTGCGTGCCGGCGAGTTCGTTGTCACCGCCGAATTGAATCCGCCGGACTCAACCGACCCCAATGAAGTGTTCGAAAGGGCGCGAGTTTTTGATGGGTACGTCGACGCGATTAATGCAACTGATGGCTCATG
>JARRLQ010000089.1:0-6672 GCA_037386905.1 Woeseiaceae bacterium | reverse complement strand
GGCGGATTCGAATACCTGCTAGATACTGGCCCTATCAATCTGGCATTTGCAGCTGTCACGCTTCCGGTCGTTCTCATTGGGATAAGAACAGCTAATTTACGCTTTCACAATTTTGTGGCCACGGTGTTTCTTGGCTGGCAAGTGTTAATCGGATTTGGCGTTTTCGGCAATCTAGTGAGTTAATTCAACGTCCGCTAATGGCCGGGTCCAGCCCGTGGCCCGGAAATAAGATCAACGGCCGGTTCTGGCCCTTTCGAGCCACTCGCATCTGGATTCTCTGACGCCGTCGAATTACACTCGCGCTCCCCATTCTGAATCTCTTGGGGAAAGTGAGGTGCGACATGCCTAAGTACAAACACAGCCAGTCCTTTTGGTTTCGAGCCAACTAGCAAGCGCCGTCGCGGATATCCGTCCGAAACTCAAGTCAAGCGCGGCAATAGAGTAGTCGGCGGACAAAAAGAACTCATAGAGAAACTCGGTCGAAACGACCCATGCCCATGCGGTTCCGGGAGGCGTTTTTAAACGGTGCTGCCTGAAATCCGGCCGTTTCGATGGGTCGCCACGAGACCACTACTTTTAGAGATTGAAGAAAGCGCAGGCAGCGCTGAATCGGTGCTGCCTGCCCTTTTCATGAGCGACCGCTTCTGCCCGGAAGCGGCCGTTCGGAGATTGCGTCGCCCTGCGGACTCGCACTGACGTTATTCTGCCGAGTTATTCCCCATGCGGTAGGTGAACCCGACCCCAAACACCCACACGTCATAGTCGTACGGATTCGCACCCATCGTCAGCACTTGCGAGATCGTGTCAGGCTCGACGCCTTCGAGGCCCCAGTCTTCCATTTCGAGGCGCTCCCAGCGCGCGTGGAAGTTGAGACCAAAGCGCTCGGATACGTTGTACTCGAGCATCAGGCGTAGCGAGTCCATGGTCGACTCGAGGTCAGGCAGCGGTTCCACTGCGACAGCCTGGCCTGCGAACAGGATCTCGGTTTCGCCATCGCTGCGTGTGTAGTCGACGGTCAGGTCGAGCTTCTCGCTTTCGGTTCCGACGCGGAAACCGCCACCGTAGTGGGTGAAGTCATCATCATGGCTGGCTTCCCACAGCGGCCCGGCAAAGGTCTCGCTGCCAATCTGCACCGACTCTATCGTATCGCTGCCGGCATTGAGGTAGATCGATGACCTTTCGCCAACCGCCCAGCTGAAATCAACCGTGTAGCGATTCTCTTCAGCCTCGGTCATTCCGACTTCGGATTCGTAGTAGTCGTCCTCGGCCCAGAAATACGTCATGCCAATCGACAGCGGCGTATCGATCAGGGATGCGGACAGCACCACCTCTGCGTATTCACGATCACGATCAGCAAGGTTGTACTTGCGCATCAGCGGATTCTGGCCGAACTCGAAGCCATACGCGGTGTCGTAGTCGTCGACTTCACGCGCAGATGCGCCACCTTTGAACGTGGCCTCGAGATAAGGCGTCGGACGCCAGCGCAGCTTGCCCCAGCCATCGTCTTCGGTCTGGCTCTTAACCTCGGAGAAAGTGCGGTTGTAGTCGGTGCGGTCGTAGCCGCCCGACACCGTAACCGTATCCAGCAGGCGGAACGTACCGCTCACGTTCATACGGTCGCGCTCAAACGAATATGGGATGTTCGACTCCGGGTCTCCCGAATCGACCGCATCGGTAATGACGCGCGTCCATTGGGTAATGGGCGTCTTGTTATCGCGCTCATCATAGCGGTACGTCATGCGGATATTGAATCGCTCATGTGGTTGCGTAACGACCGTGAAACTGTAGTTTGACGTGTCGACCTTGCCCTGAATATCAGCCATCTGGATCAGCGGCGCCGGGATAGTCGGGTTGATCGTGTACGGCAACAGGTCCATGTTCTGCTCGCCACTGCCGGAAGCGATCGAGAACGCAACAACGGTGTTCCAGGCCTGCGCGCGGTAAGAGCCGGAGAGCGTGAACTGCTGGAAGTCGTTGTCGGGCTCGAGCGCAAGTCGACCCTGGTCGGTGCCCGGGAACCCCGTGAACGGGTTGTCCCAGGTCAGTGAGCCGAGGTCATTCGTGTAGAACGAACCCAGGTAGGCCAATGAGATATTGAACGCGCCATTGGAATAGCGCACACCGGCATCGAATCGATCGGTGTAGTCATCGACCGGCCGTGGCAGGTACGCACTCGACGCATAGAACGGACTACCCATGATGTTGATGCCATCACGCTGCTGCCGCCGGTAGTCGACGTAGAAGCGGAAGTTCTTCACGGCACGTATGTCAGCGCCGACTTCCAACGTCTGCCGGTCGATCTCGATGTTACTCGGCGAGAGAGCGGCAGCGAGTTCTGTCATGCCGCCCGTGGTGCCGGATCTTACCCAGCCAGCTGGCAATGCCAGCGTGTCGCCGCTGACATCAAATGGTGTCAACGTGTCGCCGAACCTGCGGTATGGCAGCTCGTTGTAGCCGAATTCGAGCCAGAACTTGCCAGGCTTGCCGAAGCCCAACTCGAACACACGCGAATCGAGGCCGAGATCTTCGGCGTACCAGGTGACTTCGGTGCCGCTCTCGCTGACGGAGCGTCCTTCGCCCGAAAGGTCGACATGGCCGCCTTTCTCGTCGTAGCCGGTGCCATTGCCGAAACGCGCAGCATCTTCATTGACGTAGCTGCCGCCGGCCTCGATTTCAGCTTCGTATCCCTTCTGGAACGGGCAGTACTCACATTTCCAGTCGCTCGTGTCGACCTGCGCAAACGCGGCGGCAGGCGCCAGCAACACTGTTGCTAAAGATGTCTTGATCAGATTGTTCCGTCTCATCGCATCAACCTCGATCCGGACGGATGGTTGGAGCCATGCGGTTGCGTATGGCAGTTCATGCAGTTCTGGCCGAGCATGTAGGGCGAAGCGGCAACGCCAGGCAGCCCGTCGGCATCAGCCGGCACGCTCGGATGGCCTTCCTGCGAGTGACAACTCTGGCACAGCATCGGGCCACGCATCGTCAGCATGCCCGGATAATTCGAGCCGTGCGGGTTGTGGCAGTTGCTGCAGTCCTCGGCGACCGGTGCATGCTCCCAGAGGTACGGGCCACGTTTTTCGGCATGGCAATCGAAGCAAGTCTGGTTGAGCGTTTGCTCGGCGAACTGCCGTTCACTCGTGGCGCCGTGCGGGCTGTGACAGCCGCTGCAGGCCATCTTGCCCTGCCGCACCGGGTGAGCATACGGTTTCAGCATCTGCGTGCGTTGCTGCTGGTGGCAGTCGAAGCAGACTTCCGGCTGCGTTGCCGTCGCGAGCACCGGGTCGCCCCCGGTATGGCTCGTATGACAGTCGGCACAGGCGATGTCATTCATGTCATGTTGGTTGCCGTGCCAGCCGAAGCCTGTGTCCGCCTCATGGCAGCCCAGGCACGCACCGTTCTGGTCCTCGATCGATGTTGCCGAGTCCGGTCCGAAGCGAATCGTAATCGGCGGGCGCTCCTGGCCGCGCCTGACGCGCGCCGCATGATCGCCGCCCGGGCCATGACACGCTTCGCATTGCAGCTGGCCGTGGCCGAACGGCCCATTGGGGTCCGTCGGGTTGGCGTGTGCGCCGCGGAACAGCGCGAGGACCGCGTCGTTGTCATGACAGGACAGGCAGGTGTCTGCACCCTCGCGGCTGTAGTTGGCCTCCTGGCCGCTGGCAGTGCCAGCAGCCAGGGTCATCAGCATCGCCGTAGCGATCGTCGTTATGAGCAGCCTCATGGCAGCAGCCTTCCTTATATCAATTGAGTGGGAAGTCTCTCACACCATGAACTTCCTCGACGTCGGCCGTGCGTCCCTCGCCGTGGCAAAGTTCGCAGGTCTCGACGCCGGAGGAGATAAGCGTGCTGTCCGCTGCCTTCCTGGCGTCAAAGTCGCCGCCGTTTTGCATCATATGCTGTTTTGCCAGGTCGGAGACATGGCAGGCTGAGCAGACTGATGTATTCGGCGAAACAACCACATCGTCATCGGGCGTCGACATGTCGTTTGCATCGACAGTCGTGCCGAGCACCTCGTTCGGGTCAACCGGGAAGTACGTCAGGCTCTGGCCGCGCCCAAGGTCTTCTTTCCTGACGTGGCAGCCCTCACAGTTATTGAGATGGCCAGGATAGTGGACGTCAAACTCGTGTGCCGAGTTGCCGTAACCGCAAACCTGGTATGGCACGCCGGTTTCACCGGACGCATGGATCGCATGAATCATGTACTTGAAGTCGATCGGCGAATCCTCGGTGCCGAGCACGGTTTCGCACTCAGTCGGTGGGTCCGGCGGAATCGCGGGTATGCGCTTCGAAGCATCCGTGGCATTCGGGTTATGGCAGGTCACGCACACCTGTGGTTCATCGGTGCGGTTGTTGCCGTGCAACGAAAGCTCCTTGTGGCAATTGTCGCAGTTCGCGATATCGACCACCTTGCGACGTTCACTCACGGCCGCGCCATCGATGCCGAAATATTCCACAATATTGCGAACCGGAATTCGTTCGACGCTGCCGTCGATATCGACGGCCGGGTGGCCATCTATCGTGACGGCAGCTGTGCCGACCGCATCCGCGGGCAGTGGGTTCGTCGCCGTGACGCTGAACCAGCCGGGCTGGCCGGCAACCGGCGTTGCGCCAGGATTACCGAAGCACGCCAGCGCGTTCAGCCCTGCCGAAAGCGGCTGCGCCGGATTCGCACCACTGCCTGTATTCCTGTAGTCGGCGGTATCCCAGGCGATGCCGATCTGCAGCCTGCTGGCGCCGTTTGCGCAGGTCGTCCACTCGGTATCGTTGAGGATGTCGTAGTACGAGCCGTCATTCGGATTCGTAACCGAGAACTCGACCGTCGGCATCATGCCAACGGCCATGTCGGTGACGTTTTCAATGTTGTACTGGAAGTTTTTCGCCGCGATCTGTGCTGGCAGCTGATGAACAACTTCTACACGCAGGTTGCCGCCATTGATTGTCGAATTGGGGCCGTGGCACTGCACGCAGGTCGAATTGTCGTTGATGCCGCCAACGTGGTCACCGGCTGCAAAGTCGATGTTGTCGTGGCAGCTGCCGCAAGTCTCGGTGTTCTGAACTTCACGCCAGTTGCTCGCCTGCGGCGTATTGGCATCGGACTCGTCATGGCAGGTCGTGCAATTGCGCACGTCCTGTGGGAAATGGACGTTCGAAAAGTCGACTGGTCCGCTGTACCCCTCGATATAGTAACCATTCGTCAGGTTCGCGCCGAAGTGGATTTTGTGAATCATCTGCTTCATGTCGACCGTGCCGCCCCAGGGCTCGGCGACCGTATCGCCGTCGATCGAGGACGGGTTGTGGCAGGTGACGCAGTAGTCGATGTCCGTGCGTGGCCCGCCGTGGAAATTGATGATGTCGTGGCAGGCGAAGCAGGTGTCGTTATCGACAATGCGGCGCTCGAAGATCGGGTCGCCGCCGGCTGGCACGAAGTTGTAGATGCCATTTGAGGCAATCGGTGCCTGTCCCCGGATCTCGACACCAAGACGATGGGTCTTGGTTTCGTCGAAGACTGGTCCGGCCGGGTAGGCCGTCAGGTCCTGGGCAAACGTGTACTGGTAAGTGCCGTCGTTGTTGTCGACCCAGGTGCCGGAAGTTGCGGTTTCGGTGTTGGCCTGTGCGTCCGGAATACCACCGCTGGAGCGCGTGATGTACGACTGCCATTCACTGGAGCCGCCGCCCGTGCCCGGCGACAGTTGTGACAATACAAAGCGAATGTCGCCGGCCGGCAAGCCGTACAGGCCTTGCTGCAGGTCGTTGGTCAGCGCCAGTTGCACTGTCGGCGCGCCGCCGCCGGCAGGAACTGCGACACCGGTGACCTCGATGAAAATCAGCTCTGCCGAATCAACAGGGACACCGCTACCTGGTCCCGGAGGCCCCTGGGGTCCTTCAGGGCCTTCTGGTCCCCTGGGGCCGGTGCCACCGTCTTTACCGTCACTACCGCTGCAGGCGGCGAGAGACACACCGAGTACTGCGATGGCCGCAAAGCGGACCCAGAAATTCCTGTGACTTGACATGATTTTCACCCTGGTTTTATTGAGCAGCTTGGTAAACATAGCTGCCGGATTTTTCCTACTGATTACAGATACTAGAGAAATGGCGTCAAACGCTGTATTGGGGCGGACCGTCTGGCGCTTCGTAAATCTACTTATAGCGATTCAAACATAAAAAAGGCCGGGAGATCACCCTCCCGGCCTTACCAGGGTCGGGACAGGCCGTTGCGGCTGCCCCTTGTTGCTTGCTGTTATTCGAACCAGGTCATGATCTTGTCGATGATGCCGAATGTGACCTCATCGTTTTCGTCATTTTCGACCAGTGTGCCGAAGGCGGCCGTGTGCGCGTTAAACGCTGCGAGATCGCCGGCCAGGTCCTTGTTGATCAGCTCGGCCCTGTGGCATCCGCCGCAAGCCTTCGAAGCGGGACCGACGACGTACTCAGGCACGGTACCGATGTCCCTGCCAGCCGTGTTTTCGATGGCCGCGTCGCCACTCACACCATCTACCATTTCATACCAGGTGTTGAGCTGCCAGCTATCCGACAGCAGGCCCGGCATCGACTTCGACTGGTCAGGCACGTTGTAAGTACCCGGGTTGTGGCAACCCTCGCAGGCCAGTCTCGTGAAGTACGGGAACACGTGCTCGATATGCATGTCGTAGCGTTTCGCAAGTACCGGAT
>JARRLQ010000088.1:12087-15569 GCA_037386905.1 Woeseiaceae bacterium | reverse complement strand
CCGGCCTTGTCCAGCAGCAGACCCAGGAAGACGGCTCGATGCCGTGGCGTTACTCCATCGGCTTCCTGCTGACCGGACAGCAATTTCAAAGTGAGTTATGTGAGCCCTACTACGTGACGTTTTTCGAGGACTTCACGATGGTGAAGTTCTACAGAATTTCGTTGCTTGAAGTTTGCGAGACCGAGCGCAGTCGACGTTACGAGGGTTTTTCTCACGTGGAGAACTGGAGTCCCGGTGATTAGGTCGAAGTGTCCTTCGGTCCGAAAAGCAGCCGTCTTTCCCTGGCGCACCATGCAAAAAAAGAGCGGCCCCGTTCGGGGCCGCTCGCAAGTACCGGCGGGCCTGGAAAGCTCCCGCCAAATAGTCGGTGACTACGGCGCAGGTGCGTCTTCGGCAACGAAGTCGAGTACTGTTTCTTCTCCTATCGCGATTACGGCTTCCTTGCCGTCGACCGGCACGAAATCCACACCCGTGCAGGTGAATGCAGCCGAGTACGTGTCGGCAACGAGGTCCTCGATCAGGTATTCGTATACCTCCGTCGTCATATTTATGGCTACGATGCCGGTCGCAACAGGCTCGTCGGTCGTATTCGGTACGACGCCCCCGGGGAACACGTACACAGCCGAATCGAATCCCGCGTCGCAGGACGCGGCTCCAGCCAGTTCTGCGGCGACTTCGCCCGACAGCGACCCGACCGGTGGCGGTGCATCGGCAGCGAGGAAGTCGACCGTTGTCGCCTCGGCCGGCAGGATCGTGGCAGGTTTGCCGGCTGCCGGAATGAAGTCAGTGCCATTGCAGGAGAGGGCTGCGTTGTAGTCGGCTGCCTGCAGCGGAATCGAGTAACCGTACTGCTCGGTATCCATATCCATAACAACTTCGCCGGTTGCGACGTGGGTGTCACCAAAGCTTGGCTCGACGCCGGCATCGAAAACATAAACCGCTGCGGCGAACTCAGAGTCGCAGAATCCGGACTCAGGCGCCTCGGGGTCGAAGAACGCACTGACGACCTGGCCAACCAGCGTGCCGGGCGCATCTTCGAAATAGAAATCGACAGTCGTCACTTGTTCGAGAAGTATCTCGGCAGGCTTGCCGGCAAGCGGGATGAAATCGTTGCCGTTGCAGGTGAAAGCGGCTTCATAGTGTCCGGTCAGCAGGAAGCCGATGGAGTAACGCCACGGCATCGAGCCGTCTTCCTGGGTCTGCTGCTGGACAAGGCCGGTCGCTATTGCATCGTCGTCGGCAAACGGATCGTCGAACGGATTGGGATTAACGCCATCATCGAACACATAAACCGAGGGCGCGAATTCCGCATCGCAGGATTCCAATGTAATCAGTTCATCGTCCACCTGGCCCACGAGCGTGCCGACCTCGTTATTCGCGACGAGCTTCACGACGGGCTTCATCATGACGTCAGGCATGAGTCCCGGTGGTCCGTTGAATGATTTACCGAGGTCCCACTCGGCGGTGTAGTCGCCGGAACGGTTAACCGGGATGATGATTTTCTTGATCAGCTGCAGACCGCGTTGCGAGCCGCTCGGGATAAACAGGTTATGAAGTTCGCCTGACTCCCTGACGAGGTAAGAATTCTCGGTAGCATCATCGCAGAGTTCGCTGGTCGGGTCGCTATCGTCCGCGCCGCCGCCAAGGCCGCGCTCCGCCTGCACCTTCAGCCGGATCCATTCATATTCGCCGGCCGGAACCTCGGCGTTGGTCACGATCGGGTGCGAATTCGCGCCCTGGTTGGCCAGCAGGTTGACGACAACCGGCTGCTCGAAGTCGATCGTCTCTTTATCCTCGCTGTCGACATGTTTCAGCTCGACGCCGTCAAAGCGGACACAGACTTTCGTGGCGTCCTTGATCGGCGCATCGCTGATGCTGAGGTTGAGATAGCCCGTGTCGCCTGCAGTGGGCGGCGTCGGCGTCGATGGATTATCGGTTCCGCCTCCCTATGCCGGACGGTTTGGTAAGTGTGGTCATTTGGTTATTCCCCGTGACTTTGGTTTTATTTATGCACGTAGGGAGTAACGACGACATTGGCGTTTCGGTTGCACTTCTTTTACATAATTCAGTTTGAACCAACTTTTCCTGGATGCTCTTTGAAAAAGTCGCCGAGAAGTTTGAACTCCTCGACCCGACTGCTGCCCTTGCGCCAGCCGAGACCGATCTGGCGGTGGCTGCCCTCTCCCAGCGGATGTAACTGCACCTTTGTGCTGCGCAGCAGCGAGGAGCCTTTCGCCATCTCGGGCAGGAACGTGATGCCCATGTCGGCATCGACCATCTCGATCAATGTCAGCAGGCTGCTGGCCGCGAACGGCTGGACCTTCTGAGTATTGCGGATTTTGCAGGCGGCAAGCGCATGGTCGCGCAGGCAATGGCCATCCTCGAGCAGGATAATGCTGTCTGCCGCAAGCCGATTGAATCGGTAGTTGTCGGGGTCGACCCGTTCGGTCCCCTCGCGGACCGCGAGGCAGAACTGGTCGTCGAACAGCACTTCAGTCTCGATGCCGCGTATGTCCCAGGGCAGGGCCAGCAGGATCACGTCGAGTTCGCCGCCCAGGAGGCGTTCGACAATGCGCTGGGTCTGGTCTTCGACAAGGTAGAGCCGCAGCTCCGGAAAAGCGCGCCGCAACTTGGGTAGTACATGCGGGAGCAGGAACGGCGCGATCGTCGGGATGACGCCGAGCCGCAAGTCGCCGGTCAGGGGCTCGCGCCCCTCCGACGCCATATCCACGAGCTGCTCGATATCGCGCAGCACGAGCCTGGCCTGGGTTGCGATCTCCTGCCCGGTTGCCGTGATCGTGACCTGGCGTTTCGTGCGGTCGACGAGCTGGGTCTGGAGGTTGTTTTCGAGCTCCTTGATCGCATTACTGAAAGCGGACTGTGATACGAAGGACGCGTCCGCGGCCTTGCCGAAATGACCGATATCCGCGAGCGCCACGAAGTACTGCAGTTGCTTTGTACTGGGTAATCTCATTAATCGAAAAAATAGAATAGAAAAATCCAATTAAACCATTTTATTTATAAGTCGGCAATGCCTAGCATATGACCATCGAAGCGGAGGTACACGATGGAGCTCAATATCGGAATTGCACCGGAACAGAGGAAGGAGATTGCGAAAGGATTGTCGCGCTTGCTCGCCGACAGCTACTCGCTGTATCTCAAGACTCATAACTATCACTGGAACGTCACCGGACCGCAGTTCAATACGCTGCACACGATGTTCGAGACGCAGTACACGGAACTGGCAACGGCGGTCGACGAGATTGCCGAGCGCATCCGCGCACTTGGTATCAAGGCCCCGGGATCGTATTCGGCGTTTGGCGAACTGACGGCGATCGAGGAAGGCACCGGCAACGAGAATGCCGAAGAAATGATCCGCCAGCTCGTCATCGGCCAGGAGGCGGTTGCGCGCACGGCCCGCGAGGCGTTCCCCGCGGCAGAGGCGGCAGGCGACGAGCCGACAGCCGACCTGCTGACACAAC
>JARRLQ010000088.1:0-12064 GCA_037386905.1 Woeseiaceae bacterium | reverse complement strand
TGACTAACACCCCAAATAAGGAGCAGGAAATGTTCAAATCAATCGAAGGACAACGCGTACCGCAGGTCACGTTCAAAACCCGTCGTGACCACGAGTGGGTTGACCTGAGCACGGATGATGTATTCGCCGGCAAGTCGGTCGTCGTCTTCTCGCTGCCGGGTGCATTTACGCCGACGTGCTCGTCGTCGCACGTGCCCCGTTACAACCAGCTGCAGCCGGCGTTCAAGGCGCAGGGCATCGACGAGATCATCTGTGTCTCGGTCAATGATGCATTCGTCATGGACGAGTGGCGTCGTGCGCAGAACGCTGATCGCGTTACATTCCTGCCGGACGGCAATGGCGACTTCACCGACGGCATGGGCCTCCTCGTAGGAAAGGAAGATCTGGGCTTTGGCAAGCGCTCCTGGCGCTATTCCATGCTCGTTCGCGACGGCGTCATCGAGAAAATGTTTATCGAGAATGAAGAGCCTGGTGACCCGTTCTCGGTATCCGATGCTGACACGATGCTCAAGTATCTCGATCCGGAAGCCGAGCTGCCGTTTAATGCAACGGTTTTCTCACGGCCGGGTTGCCCGTTTTGTGCGCGTGCAAAGGGCATGCTGCGTGATGCCGGCATCGAGTTCGAGGAGCTCGTTTTGAACCGCGACTACACCGACCGCACATTGCGGGCGGTCGCGAATGCGACGAGCTATCCGCAGGTGGTCATCAACGGTGAGCACATCGGCGGAGCTGACGACCTCGAGGCCTGGCTGACGGAAGGACAAAGCAAGGCCGCATAAATCCCCCTGCGGCGCCGTACCCCCCACAGGCGCCGATTCGTCCCCCGGGATTCTGTCCCGGGGGATTTTTCATTATTGCGCAGGCCGGTTAGCCCGCCCATACTACTGGCCCCAGTTTTCAATGACTTGATCCGGAGTGGCGCAAGTATGCAAATCTCAGACAAAGGCCTTTTGAAAACCCAGGCCTACGTGGATGGGCAGTGGATCGACGCGGATAGCGGAGAGACACTCGCCGTCGTAAACCCCGCCACCGGCGACACGATCGCCGAAATCGCGAAATGCGGCACAGCCGAAACCCGCCGCGCCATCGAGGCAGCCGGGAAGGCACAGGTTGCCTGGCGCAAGAAGTCGGCGAAAGAACGCGCCGCGATTCTCCGCAACTGGTTCAACCTCATGATGGAAGCGCAGGAAGACCTTGCGCAGATCCTGACCGCCGAGCAGGGCAAGCCACTGGCCGAGGCCCGCGGCGAGATTGCGTACGGCGCCTCGTACATCGAGTGGTTCGCGGAGGAGGCCAAGCGCATCTATGGCGACACGATTCCGGCGCCATCCGATGACAAACGAATCGTCGTCATCAAACAGCCGGTTGGCGTCGTCGCCTGCATCACGCCCTGGAATTTCCCGAACGCAATGCTGACGCGCAAAATTGCGCCGGCGCTTGCTGCCGGTTGCACCGTCGTGTGCAAACCCGCCAACGAGACGCCGCTTTCGGCGCTCGCATTCGTGGAACTTGCCGAGCGCGCCGGTGTACCTGCCGGTGTCATCAACGTGCTCGGCGGCGTAACGCGCGAGATCGGTGCTGAACTGACCAGCAATCCGATCGTTCGCAAACTTACGTTTACGGGCTCGACCGAAGTCGGCAAGCTGCTCATGGAGCAGTGTGCTGGCACGGTCAAGCGCACGTCGATGGAGCTTGGCGGCAATGCCCCGTTCATCGTTTTTGACGATGCGGATCTCGACGAGGCGGTAAAAGGCGCAATCATCTGCAAGTTCCGCAACGCCGGGCAGACCTGCGTATGCGCGAATCGCATCCTCGTCCAGGAAGGCGTCTACGACGAGTTTGCAGAAAAACTCATGGTCGCGATGTCAGCGCTCAAGCTGGGTAATGGCGCGGACGACGGCGTGACCGTGGGCCCACTCATCAATGAAGGCGCGGCCAACGACGTTCTCGAGTTCGTCGACGACGCGGTCGCAAAAGGCGCGAACCTCGCAGCCGGCGGCGGACGCTCTGACCTCGGCAGCTGTTTTGTCGAGCCGACCGTGCTGACGAATGTTTCCAACGACATGCGTGTCTTCCGCGAGGAAATTTTTGGCCCTGTTGCGCCGCTGTTCAAATTCAAGACTGAAGAAGAGGCGATCGCGATGGCCAACGACACCGAGTTCGGGCTGGCCTGCTACTTCTACTCGCGCGATGTCGGGCGTATCTGGCGCGTCGGTGAGGGCCTGGAATACGGCATCGTCGGCATCAACGAAGGCATTATCTCCAACGAGATGGCGCCGTTCGGTGGCGTCAAGGAATCCGGCCAGGGACGCGAGGGATCGAAGTACGGTCTCGATGATTACCTCGAGATCAAGTACATGTGCGTCGGCGGCATCGATAGATAGTTGAGGTCCGATTCTGGCCAGTTTCGACCCTGCCTGGGCGTATACTCGGTCTCATGCAACAGAACGAGATATACGAACGGGCGCGCTTGTCGCGCGATGCGCGCTTCGACGGCCAGTTCTTCGTTGGCGTAAAGACGACCGGTATCTACTGCCGTCCCATCTGTCCCGCGGTCGCCCCCAAGTCTGAAAACGTAAGCTTCTACCCGAGTGCGGCTGCGGCCAGCGAAGCCGGCTTCCGTCCCTGCCTGCGCTGCCGGCCCGAATGCGCGCCAGGCACGCCGGCCTGGAACGGCACGTCGACAACGGTGCAGCGAGGATTGCGGCTGATCGCCAACGGCGCGCTCGACGAAGGCTCTATCGAACAATTGGCGGATCGGCTCGGCGTGACCAGCCGCCACTTGCGGCGCCTGTTCACGAAGCACCTGGGCGCATCGCCACTCGCTATTGCTCACACGCAGCGGCTGCATTTCGCAAAGCGCCTGATCGATCAAACCAGTTTGCCAATGAATCACGTCGCGGCTGCCGCCGGGTACGGCAGCGTGCGTCGCTTCAATGACACGTTTCGCCGCACATATGGGCGCACGCCGCGTGAGCTGCGCCGGCACAGCGACGAAGTTCTTCAAAGCGGTACGGCGCTGTCGGTGCGCCTCGCTTATAGCAGGCCTTTCGACTGGAACGGTATGCTTGCGTTCTTCGCAGGGCGGGCGACGCCGGGCGTCGAAGAGGTGATCGAAGATGCCTACATGCGCACCGTGAGCCTCAACGGTGAACCGGGCGTCATCGAATGCCGGCACGACGGCGAGCACAACAATGTGATCCTCTTGCTGCACGGCATCGAAACCTCGCAAATGTTCGGCGTCGTGCAGCGGGTGCGGGAGATGCTCGACCTCGACGCACCTGTCGCCGAGCTGAATGCGGTCCTCGGCGGGGACAAAAAGATCGGCGGGCTGTTGCGTCGCAATGCAGGCATTCGTGTCCCTGGCGCATGGGACGGGTTTGAACTGACGATCCGTGCAATCCTGGGCCAGCAGGTATCGGTCAAGGCAGCCACGACGCTGGCAGGGCGAATCGCGAAGCGCTATGGCGAGAAAGTTCGTGTGCCCGACTCGCTCTCCGGGAACGGCCGGGACGTGCAACTCGGTTTCCTTTTTCCACGCCCCGAAAAGCTGGCACGGGCGCGTCTCAATGATATTGGGCTTGTGACGGGTCGTGCCGAGACTATTCGTCGCGTCGCCCGCGCCACAGCCAGCGGGGATATCGATTTTGACAATGCGCAGGACCCGGGCGAGTTTTGCCACCCTCATCAAGGCGATGGACGACGAGGTTGATGTCGCAAAGGACCTGAAATTGCGTGCCGAGTCATGGCGGCCATGGCGTTCGTACGCAGCACTATTGTTATGGGGCTCGTTGCCGGGCTCCGGAGGCTGAATGATGTACTACCGTTACCTGAACACACCGATAGGCGACCTGCTGCTGGCAGGGGATGAGGATGGCCTGACCCAGATCGGTTTTCCGCAAGGCAAGATGCGCCGCGATCCCGAACCGGACTGGATCTTCAATGAGAAACCGTTCGCCGAGGCGTGTCGTCAACTCGAGGAATATTTCTCGGGCATACGCAAGGAGTTCGAGCTGCCACTGCACCTGTCGGGCACTGAGTTCCAGGTAAAGGTACTCGAAGAATTGCAGAAAATTCCTTATGGAGAGACCACATCCTATGGCGATATCGCGAAACGCATAGGCCGGCCGAAGGCAATGAGGGCTGTGGGTGCCGCAAACGGCCGCAACCCGATCCCGATCATCATTCCATGCCATCGGGTTATCGGCAGCAGCGGCGACCTGACCGGTTTCGGTGGCGGGCTGGATACGAAGGAGGCGCTGCTGCGCCTCGAGGCCGAGAATAGCGACGTCTTGTTATAACAGCCTGCCCTGCATCGCTCTCACAACTTCCGAAGGCTCGACACCTTCAAGCAGGCGGTCGTCATCGAGCAGGCCGGTCAGCGCCGATTCGACAGGCAAGACGCCGGCCCAGATCGGGATTTCATAGTCCTCGTCCTCATCGTCGGGCATGCCGGCGGAAATCTTCGCCGACGCAGATTCGATGTCGACAGCGATGACGCCGGTCATTTTGACTTCCTTCTCGAGCGGTTCACGCAGTTCGTCCCAGCGGCCCGGCATGATGTGTTCGCTGATGACGCGCATGCAGCGCACTTTCTCGTCGTAGTCCTCGACCAGCCGCGCGGAGCCGAACACCGTCACCGAGCGATAGTTCATCGATGAATTGAAGGCAGAACGCGCGAACACGATGCCGTCGACGTGAGTTGCATTGAGACAAACCCTGCGTGTCTCCTCGAGCAGCCGGATCACGCGCGCCTTGCGCGCACCATGCAGGTAAATCGTCTCGCCTTCCCGACCGAATATCATCGGCACGACGACTGCCTGGCCGTCCTGCACAAATCCGGCGCTGATAACCAGTGCCGAATCGAGAATCGCTTGCACCTTGTCCTTGTCGTAATTCGCCTTCTCACGAAGTTGCCGGACCTTGTTTCGCTTGTCGACGTCGTACTCGCTACTCACAGCATCACCTATCCCAGGAATCTTGGCGCAAGAATCATTGCCGCCATCGTTACTACCGCAATACCGACGATGTTAATGGCCAGACCGGCGCGCATCATTTTCGGGATGGTCAGCAGGCCCGAGCCGAATACGATCGCGTTGGGTGGCGTCGCAACTGGCAACATGAACGCAAGACATGCGGCGAGCGTGATCGGCACGGTGAGCACGATCGGGTCGTAGCCGGACTGTATCGCGACGGCTCCTGCGACCGGCAGGAACGTGGCGACGGTGGCGGTATTGCTGGTCAGTTCGGTCAGGAAGATGATCAGTGCCGCGACAGCAAGCACGAGGATGACGAGTGGCAAGGTGCCGAGGCCCTGCAAGACCACACCAAGCCACTCGGCAAGCCCGGTAACGATAAACGCATTGGCGAGTGACAGTCCGCCGCCAAACAGCAGGATCACGCCCCACGGCAGTTTCTCGGCATACTCCCAGCGCAGCAGCAACGGATCGCGTGGGTCGCCACTCGGGATGACAAACATCGCGATCGCTCCGGTGATGGCGATGCCGGTATCGTCGAGCGCGGAGAGCCCTGGCAGCTGGATCCAGATGGGCCGGCCAACCCAGGCAACAATCATGATCGCCGCGACAATTGCGATGCGAATCTCGGGGGTCGTGATGTCGCCGAGTTCATCGCGCAGCTTCTTTAGTTCGGTGCGGCCCTCGCCACTCGTTTTGAAGCTGACATCGAACACCCAGCGTGTCAGCACGAACCAGCACAGCGGCAACATGACGAGCGCTACCGGTATCCCCACCGATATCCAGTTGGCGAAGCTGATGACAGTGCCGTAACTCTCGAGCATGAACGCAGCGAACATTGCTACCGGCAAAGTCCCGACCAGAGTGGTCAGGCCGCCTATCGTCGAGCCGTAAGCCACCGCGAGCAGCAGCGCATACTGGAAGTCCTCGCGCCCCTTGTCATCGAGTTCCTTGATCGAGGCATGGATGACACCGATCACCGAGATGGCTACGGGCGTCAGCATCATGGCTGTGGATGTATTCATGACCCACATGCTGATCAGTGCGCTCGAGAACAGGAATCCGCCGACGAGCAACCTGCCGCTGCCGCCAACATGCTGCAGAACGTTCAGCGCGATGCGGCGGTGCAGGTTCCAGCGCTGCATTGCGAATGCGACCACGAAGCCACCGCGGAACAGGTAGATCACCTTGTTCGCATAAGGAGCGGTCGCGTCGACCATATTGACGGCACCAACCATCGGGAAACATGCAACAGGCAGCAATGCCGTTACCGCAATAGGAACCGCCTCGGTAGCCCACCAGATTGCCATCAGCACGGCGATGGCCGCCGTTGCCCAGCCCGCCGGCGGCAGTCCAGCCGGAGAGTCGCTTAACAGCATCATTGCCGCCAGCACCGGCCCGGCAACGAGGCCGATAACCTGGTGCCTGGAGCGTCCCCGTGGTTCAGATTCGTCGTTCAATGTGTGTTTTCGCCCTGTTTTACGATGCCAATCTACATCTTGTGCACAACTGGCTCTCCTATACAAGATGTAGTAGCATTCCGAGCGTACCAATTCGGTACGCACGGAGATGGGATGTAAAAGGCAGTGCGGGCGGGACGCCATGCCGGACGCATGATCCGACGGCAGGCATCACGTGCTTCCTCTCAACACGTGGCTCAGGTAGCTTGCTGTCGCAACTACCACAGCTGTCAGAGAAGCGACTGGTTCGCACGTTGACGAATGACGCTGAAAATTATCGCAACATTGAGGTTTCGACTTTCATGCGCTTCGTAACAGGCCCACTACATCTTTTGCTTGCTATGCCGCCCAGATTCTGGGCGGCTTTTTTCGTTCTCGTATTTGCAGGTTGCGCATCCGGACCGCCGAAGATGCCGTACCCCGCATTCCTGCAGGCAGATGAACTGCAGAACACCTACCTGGCCAGTGTCCCGGGCACGATAGCAAAACAGTTTTCGGGTGATCCGCAGACCCGCCGTACCACCAACCGCATCGACCTGCCGGCCGGATGGGAGGGAACGACAGGCGGGGCGCCGGGCATGTTGCTGGAGATTGTCGTCCTCAAGGGTGATGTCACGGTGGGTGACGTGAAGCTCGGCCGGGGCGGATACGCGCACGTCCCGCCGGGTACGTTCGCGTACAACATCACGACGAGCAATGGCGCACAGATTCTCTATTACCGCGACATCGTTGACCCGCTCGCGATGATCCAGACACCCGTCATCCTCGATGCCCGGCTCATCGACTGGCAACCCACCGGGTATGACGGCGTCGCGATCAAGGAACTCAAGTCCGATCCCGGCAACGGTTCGCGAACCTGGCTGATGCGAATCAGCCCGGGAGCATCGATCCCGTGGCAGTCATCATCGGTAATTCGCGAAGGCTACCTCGCCAGCGGGCAATACCAGCACAGCGAATGCGTTGGTGGCGAAGTCCGTACCTGGACTTACACGGAAGGCGGCTACTTCCTGCGACCCGCCGGTGCCGTGAACGGCGGCCCGGAATCGAAAGCCATCACCGAATCTGTCTGGGTGCTGAGGGAGCGATCAGCAGGGGCCGAACGCGTCACCGATGCCTGCCGCTGAAGCCGCGACCGGGGGCGTGGCTTAACCGACGAGCTTCGTTATCTTCTTGCCCAGCTTCATCAGTTTTCGCAACGTCGATGTCGGAACGTCATGGATCTGCTCATACCAGCCGCTTGTCGTTTCGACGAAATCGAGCATGTTGTGGATACGCTCCTTCGTGACCGGGTGCGTGTCCGGTTCGGAGTCCACTTCTTCAGCGGCCGTGCGCAGCATTGACAGGGTCGGGTTCAGTTCGCGTTCCTTGCGCTGGTCGATAATGACGCGGAACAGTTCCCACACATCGTGCAGCGATTCGAAATAGTCGCGGCGGTCGCCAAGCACGTGCGTCATGCGCACCATGCCGTAACTTTGCAGCTCGCGGATACTGGTGCTGACGTTAGAACGCGCGACCGACAGGACATCGACGATCTGGTCGGCGCGCAACGGCTCGGGCGAAAGGTAGAGCAGCGCATGAATCTGCGCGACGGTCCGGTTGGTACCCCAGCGGGTACCCATTTCACCCCAGTGAAGCACATATTTTTCGACGGCCGGGGAGAGTTTCATCGGCCCCTCCATTTCTTTTATTTCTGTCACAACAGAATTTATTGAAGTTACGGCGCCTTCGCAAGCGCGATAACACGCCGCGGCGCCGGCCAGCCCTCGACGGTCCAGCCCGGTTTTTCCGGGTCAAGCGCTTCGGCCAGCGACTCGAAGGTCATCCACTCGGTGCTGCGCTGCTCTTCGGTTGTGGTGAGCGCCTGGTCGGCGATCTCGATGTTCGTGAATCCGGTGCGGGCGAGCCACGTTGTCAGCTCAGCGATCGTCGGCAGCAGCCAGACATTGCGCATGCGCGCATAACGATCGGCAGGGGTGCAGGCAAAGGACTCCTCGCCGGGAACGAAGATGGTCTCGAGCACGAGCTGGCCACCCTGGCGCAGCGTGCCTTTGAGTTCGCGAAGGTGATCCAGCGGCGAACGCTGGTGGTACAGCACCCCCATGGAAAACGTTGTATCGAACCTGCGAGCGTTCGCCGGCAGCTCGTTCATGCGCAGCGGCAGCACGAAGATATCCGGTGCGCACTGGAAATGCTGCACGGCGAGGAATTGCAGGACATAGAGAATTGTTGGATCGATGCCGATGACGGCGCGGGCCCCGGCCTCTCTCATGCGCAGCGCGTAGTAGCCGTTGCCGCAGCCGACGTCGAGAACATTGCGGCCGTCGAGTGGCGCGATCACGCCTTGCAGGCGATCCCACTTGAGGTTGCTGCGCCACTCGGCGTCTACCGTCACGCCGTCGAGTTCGAACGGGCCCTTTCTCCAGGGCGCCAGTGCCATCAAGTATCGCCGTTTAGCCTCGTAACTATTGTGCTTGAGAGACAGCGCCTCCAATGCGGCACGCCAGCGCGGGAAATCGCCATGGGCGTCATCGCACAGACGCTCCCGCAGCAACGGCTCCAGCACGTTCCGCCAGCCAGGCAGACCAATGTCGTCAAGGCACCGCCACAGGGCCCGGTAGTCGAACAGGCTCATCTGATGGCGACAATCGATACGAAATTGAAATAGCGCAACCAGACCGCGCTATGCGCAAAGCCGGCGTCCGCCAGCCGCTTCCGGTGCCGCGCAACGGTCTCCGGAACCAGCACATTTTCGAGCGCCGCGCGCTTGCGACTGATTTCGAGTTCGCTGTAGTCGTTGCGGCGCTTGTGTTCGTGATGCAGGTCGACCAGCAAATTCTCCATGTGGGAATTCTCGTCGACGACCTTCTCCGACAGCACGAACAGGCCACCTTCATTCATGCCGTCCGCGATGCGGCGCATCAACTTGTCGCGTTCGCCGACATCGATGAACTGCAGCGTGTAGTTCATGACAACCATCGAGGCATTGTCGATCTCGACATCACGGATATCGGCCAGCCGCAGATCGACGACCTCGTCAGTGCCCACGATTTCCCGGCACCGCTCGATCATCGCCTCGGAATTGTCCACGGCTACGATGCGGCAGTCGGGCGCACGAATCCCCTGTTTCATGGCCAGCGTCGCGGCGCCCAGCGAGCAGCCGAGGTCATAGCAGTTGCTGCCGGGCCTCACATAGCGCGCGGCAAGTGAGCCGATAGCTTCAATGGATGCCTCGTAGCCAGGAATCGAGCGCCGCAACATGTCCGGAAAGACGCGCGCGACCGAAGCATCGAAGCGGAACGGCTCGTTGCCGAGCTTTTCGTCGATAAAGAGTTTGTCTTCGTCCATAATTCTGGGCGCTATGTTACGCCAACTGCATGAAGAGCTCGGTATTCCGGCCGATTACGCCGCCGGCAGCGGACCGCCTGTATTCGAGGAGGCTCAGGAGCTGGTCGAGGTTGGACCGAATCTCGTCGGGCGCATGCAGCGGCTGACGCCGGAAGCGGCGGAACAATGGCAGCGCATGGTCGCCGAGGCTGACAAAGTGGGTATACAACTGCTGATCGTGTCGGGGTTTCGCGGCATCGACTACCAGGCCGGGCTGATTCGCAAGAAAATCGAAGCGGGGCAGGCGATTGCAGACATTCTCAGGGTCAATACGGCCCCGGGCCACAGCGAGCACCACACGGGGCGCGCCGTGGATATCGCGACACCCGGATCGCGCCCGCTGACCGAGGAATTCGAGGACACGGACGCGTTTCGCTGGCTCTCGTCGCGGGCCATCGAGTTCGGTTTTTCGATGACCTATCCCCGCGAAAATCCCTGGGGAATCACGATCAGACAATAGCCGGCTTGTGTCCGCGGAGGGGTACTCAAGCGGTCAACGAGGGCAGACTGTAAATCTGCTGGCTATGCCTACGTAGGTTCGAATCCTACCCCCTCCACCAGACTTTTAGTTCGGCGGAGGTAGGCCGAGGACGAGTATAGCAGCAATGTGACGCTCCGTTAGCGGTGCCTTGAGTGCGATAAGAAAAGGCCGCGAGACACAATCTGAACTGGGTGCGTAGCTGGGTTGGCAGTACCACCGCGGGGAAGACACAAAGAGAGTTTATGAAATCCGGACGGTTTGATGATCTAAAAGACTGTCAGGATTTGTGCACGTCTGAAAAAGGCGTATGGCGGGTGTAGTTCAACGGTAGAACCTCAGCCTTCCAAGCTGATGATGTGGGTTCGATTCCCATCACCCGCTCCATCAGGAAGGCAGGTTGGATGCCGGACGAGGCCCACATAGCTCAGGGGTAGAGCACTTCCTTGGTAAGGAAGAGGTCCCGAGTTCAAATCTCGGTGTGGGCTCCAGCCCGGGCAAGTCAGGGATTTGTAGGAGCGGCATTAGCCGCGACAGTAAAGCTAAACAGAAAATTGAAACTTAGATAAGCAGGAAAAGCTCATGTCTAAAGAGAAATTTGAGAGAACAAAGCCGCACGTAAACGTAGGCACGATTGGTCACGTCGACCACGGTAAGACGACGCTGACGGCAGCGCTGACGAAGGTGATGTCGGAGAAGCACGGTGGTGAGGTCAAGGACTATGACCAGATCGACAATGCTCCGGAAGAGCGCGAGCGTGGTATCACGATTGCGACGGCGCACGTGGAGTACGAGAGTGACAACCGTCACTACGCGCACGTTGACTGTCCGGGACACGCGGACTACGTGAAGAACATGATTACGGGTGCGGCGCAGATGGACGGAGCGATCCTGGTGGTATCGGCGGCAGACGGCCCGATGCCACAGACGCGCGAGCACATCCTGCTGGCGCGCCAGGTAGGCGTTCCGTACATCGTGGTGTACATGAACAAGGCCGACCAGGTAGACGACGAAGAGCTGCTGGAGCTGGTGGAGATGGAGGTCCGTGACCTCTTGTCGACGTACGAGTTCCCGGGTGACGACACGCCGATCATCACGGGTTCGGCGCTGAAGGCGTTCGAAGGTGACGAGTCGGACATTGGTGTTCCGTCGATTCACAAGCTGATTGAAGAGATGGACAGCTACATTCCGGAGCCGGAGCGCGCCATTGACGGTGACTTCCTGATGCCGGTTGAGGACGTGTTCTCGATTTCGGGCCGTGGCACGGTGGTGACGGGTCGAATCGAGCGCGGCGTGGTCCACGTTGGCGACGAGATCGAGATCGTGGGTATCAAGGACACGGAGAAGACGACCTGTACGGGCGTGGAGATGTTCAGGAAGCTGCTGGACGAAGGCATGGCTGGCGACAACGTTGGCGTGCTGCTGCGTGGCACCAAGCGTGAAGAGGTTGAGCGCGGCCAGGTACTGGCGAAGCCGGGCTCTATTACGCCGCACACCAAGTTCGAGGCCGAGGTTTACATTTTGACCAAGGACGAGGGTGGTCGACACACGCCGTTCTTCAAGGGCTATCGTCCGCAGTTTTACTTCCGCACGACGGACGTGACGGGCGCGGTAGAGCTTCCGGAGGGCACCGAGATGGTGATGCCGGGCGACAACGTACAGATGGTGGTCGAGCTGATCGCACCGATCGCGATGGAAGAGGGCCTGAGGTTCGCTATCCGTGAGGGTGGCCGTACCGTCGGCGCCGGCGTCGTCGCAAAGATCAT
>JARRLQ010000087.1:0-7387 GCA_037386905.1 Woeseiaceae bacterium | reverse complement strand
GCCGATATCGTGCGAACGCACAAGCGCATTGCCGTCTTTCTCGAAGCCGCGACGATTGAGGACACCGGTCAAAGGGTCGCGCAACGCATCGGCAAGCATCTTGTCTTCGTCGCGTTTGCGCTGCGTGATGTCGATCAGCGTAACCGAGAAGTCCTCCCCTACCGGCTCGCCGACAATACGCAACCAACTTTCGCCGTTTACCGAGTCGGCCGCCGTCTCGTAACTGACAGTACTGCGATTGGCAGGCTCGTCCTTAAAGTGCGCGATCAGCTTGTCGGGTTCGAGTTGCGTCAATTTGTCCAGCAGCGTCCCGACGAGCGTGCCGTTGCCATGGTTCAAATAGTTTTCGGAGGCGCGATTGGCAAAAATACAGCGAAAGCGCAATTCCTCGCTGTCGCGATCGCGGGCGAAACGCAGGATGCCGTTGGATGATGTCTCTATCAGCGTACGAATCAGGTGCTCGCTGTCAGCGAGCTGCGCCTGGGCCTGGCGGCGTTCCGTAACGTCGCGACACACCACGACCATGCCGAGACTCTGCCCTTTCGGGCCTTTGAGCGTGCCCACGCTGAGTTCGTATATGTTGTCCTTGTTCAGTCGCAGCGTCTGTGTCAGGTCGAGCTCGCTGGCGCTGCGAACAATATCGCGTGCTTCCGGGAAGTCATCCCAAAGCTTGTGCCCGATCAACTCTCTTTCGGTGCCGCCGAGCAGTTCCTGCGCGCTCTTGTTGGCGCATACGATGCGTTCTTCGTGATCCAGGACGAAGATAGGATCGCGAACATGATCAAACAGAGTCTGGTACGCGATCGGGCTGAACTCATAGAAGCGCATCGAGATAGAGGCGTATGCATAGAGCGGCAACATAAATACGAATGACAGTGCTGAGATCGGGAACCCGGGGGGTCCGACGTTGAACCAGATATTGGCGACACTGGCAAGCAGCGGCATTACAGCGCACGCCAACATCAGCAGAATGGTCTTGCGATGCGGCAGCGCCAGCGTGGGCAGGCGGCCTATCATGGCAATGGCGGAGTACAGGAACAAGCCATACATGAACGGCGCCTGCACTCGATTAAACCACCATTGCTCCCGGACAACCGTCGTGAGCGTTCCGTTTTCCGTCACGACCGCGGTCCAGAGCAACCCATGTATTGGATTCGTCAGGGCAAGAAGCGTCGTCGCAATGGGGATCGCCGACACCAGCGTGATGATCGCGGCGTTGGGTGGACCTTCCGTATATTCCCGGTAAATGATGTAGAAGGCGACAGGCAAGAATGCAGACGAGAACGACACCAGCACGCGGCCAATCGCAAATATCCCGTAGTCATCGGTGCCATAGTAGAACGCCGAGCCGGCAACGAACGTGCCCACCAGCAGCAGGAAAAACGCAATGACGCTGTTGGCATGCTGCGGCGAGGAACGTGCGACACGCACCGCAAGGCCGATGTAAATCACCGCCGCCAGTGCCAGCAGCGGGCGCAGCAGCCATACGGCCCATTCCATCATGGCCGGGCTCCGGGCACAGTCCTGTCAAAATACCGTGTCATAACGGCATGCTAGCCGCATTTAACAGGACATAATGCGGCACAGGTCGCATTCCTGAGACCCTTGTTTGAAGCGGTTTTGGGGCCGATCAGAGTCCTTCGGCGGTATCGTGGACGAGCTTGTCGACAACCGCTTTCAACGCGTCCTCGTTACTGGCCCCACCTGCCCTTTCGAGCTCGTATTTCTTGAGCTGGCGATGCGCGCTCGTGCCCCGCTGCAAAATATGCTGCAAATTGTTTATCTCTTCGGTGCAACCGAGCGCTTCAGCGTCCTCAGCAACCAGGCACAGCATCTCGTTCAGCAGGTCCTCGAAGGGGACAACCCTGCCCTTGGCGAGGTCAATGAGCCCCTCGTCAAAACTGTAGCGCATTGCACGCCAACGATTTTCCTTGATCAGCATCGGTGTATAGATGCGCCAGCGCTGGTTGTGCAGTCGAAGCCGGTACAGCATCCGGTATGTGCACACCAGCAGAGCCGCAAGTGAGACGGTGTCGTCGAGGCGCGTACACACATCCATGATGCGGGTCTCCAGTGTCGGAAACTTGGCGCTCGGTCGAAGATCCCACCAGATACGTGTCGTGTCCTCAATGAGCCCGGCATCCATAAGAATGCGAACGTGCCGCTCGTACTCGGCGTAACTCGCAAAACGCTCGGGCAAACCGGTGCGCGGCAATGCGTCGAACACGGTAAGGCGATAGCTCTTCAGGCCGGTATCGTGACCTTCCCAGAATGGTGACGAACACGACAGCGCCAGCAAGTGTGGCAGGAAATACGACATCTGGTTCATGAGGTCGATGCGGAGCTCGTCGTCATCGATACCGACATGCACATGCATCCCGCATATCAGCAAGCGCCGGGCCGCACCCTGCATCTCGACCGTAAGCTGGTCATAGCGTTCTTTCGGTGTCGCCTTCTGGTCCTGCCAGCTACTGAAAGGATGCGTCGATGCGGCGATTGGTTCGAGGCCATGCTTGTTGGCCACTTCCTTGATCGTCCCGCGCAGCAGCACGAGCTCGTCGCGCACTTCGCCGACGGTCTTGCAGACCTTGGTGCCGATTTCAATTTGTGACCGCAGCAGTTCCGAGGAGACCTGGATGCCCAGGCGGTCCTCGCACTCCTTCATCAGCTCGTCCGGCGGCTCGACGGCCAGGGCGCGCGTGTCTTTGTCGACCAGCAGGTACTCTTCTTCAACACCCACGGTCAATTGCGGGCTAATGTCGTTCATCTGCTGCCCCCCTTGTTCTTCTTGCAGACGTCTGCGCTACGCCGGAATCTTGTCCTGCTGCAGCCCGATTCTCTCAGGAATCGATTCGATAATCCTGTGCATTACCGGGGCAATCTCTTCTACCCCTGCGATATCGTCAATAAGGTCCTGCCGAACTTCGATGCCAACGTGCGGCAGCTCGACCTCTTCGGCATGGTGATCGATGGTGAAATCCTGTGGCGCGCGTCCCGAGTAAGGCTCGTTGTCGCCGGTCAGGAAACCGGCCGCGCGAAACTCTTCTATAAAGATGTCTGAAAGGCGTGCGTCCTTGTCCCACAGCACACCCGTTTGTACCTCGCGTGCGATGCCATTGAGTACAGGCGTAAAGCTGTGGATGGAGATAAAGGCCGGCTTCGGTCCGGTCGCCCTGAGTCGCGTGATCTGCTCGTCGATCGCGTTGTGATACGGCCAGTAAATGGCATCTGCTCGCGCGTCCTTCTGCTCCTGCGTAAGGTTGCGATTACCAGGCACGAGGATACCGTCGCCATATTCCAGGAACGCACCTGGATCCATGAGCTGGCGATTGCAGTCGACGACGAGGCGCGAATATTGCGCGATCACCGCCGTGACGCCGAGACGACGTGCAATGGTCTCTGTCAGCTTGCCGGCGCCAATATCGATTGCCAGATGGCAACGGCGCGCAAACGGGTCGAGTCCCATGTCGCCCAGCGCCCGCGGGAAGCGGCAACTCGCATGATCACACACCAGCAGGATAGGGGCTTCGGAAAGCGGATTTACGACATAGAATGGCGAAGGCTCGCTGGCAGTCAGCAAGGATGGTTCTGTGTTATTCGAGCTTTCGGACATGACCTTCGATTCTGTCATTGCGGGCTCGACGAAGCAATGACGTTACGAATGTCAGGCCGAAAGCTCCGAGAACCGGTTGTCGGCCCAGGGCTCAAATGACCGCACCGAGGCCGGGCGCTGGATGTAGTAGCCCTGCGCATACTCGACGCCCAGCGAACTCAGTTTGTCGAGCACCTGTTTTGTCTCGACGCGTTCGGCAATCGTCTGGATGCCCATGGCGTGTCCTACTTCCCAGATCGCCTTTACCATGCTCTCGTCAACCGTGTCATCAACGACATTTCGAATGAACTGGCCGTCGATCTTGAGATAGTCGACCGGCAGGTTCTTGAGATATGTGAATGACGACAGGCCACTGCCGAAATCATCGAGCGAGAACTTGCAGCCGAGCTTCTTCAGCGTTTGCATAAAGTGTACGACGCGCGACAGATTGGAGATCGCCGCCGTCTCGGTAATCTCGAAGCAGACTGCACCAACAGGCAGGTCCTGTTTCTCGAGTTCCTTGATCACGTCTGCGAGGAAACGGTCCTCGCTGAGAGACGTACCGGACAGATTGATAGCGATGGTATAGCGGGCCTCGCCTTCGGCATCCCGATCCGCGAGTTCGGCCAATGCTGTCTGAATGACCCAGCGATCGAGCGTCGACATCAGGTTGTAGCGCTCAGCGGCCGGGATGAACTGGTCGGGACTGACCAGATCCCCGTTCTCGTCGCGCATCCTGAGCAGCAGCTCGTAATGCCCGCGTTTTTCGCCATCACCTTTGCCAATGCCGATGATCGGCTGGAAGAAGAGTTCGAGACGGTCTTCTTCGACAGCGCTGGAAATGCGCGACACCCACTTCATTTCCTCGTGGCGAAGGGAAGCGTCGCTGTCCTTGTAAAGGTGAACCTGGTTGCGGCCCATATCCTTGGCGGAGTAGCAGGCCACATCCGCAGAACTCATCAGGCTCGCAACATCCGCATTGTCACTGGTAACCATGACAACGCCGATCGAGCAACGAATTGTGGTGAACGAGTCCTGCCACTCGAAACGATAGCCTTCGACCGCACCACGAATCTCTTCCGCAACTTCGAGCGCGCGATCCTCGCTGCAGCGCTCCAGCAAGATGGCGAATTCGTCACCGCCGAGACGCGCTAGCAAGTCGGTCGAACGAATGTTTGCATGCACGAGTTCTGACAAGCGGCGCAACAATGCATCACCGGCCGAATGTCCGAATGTATCGTTGACGACCTTGAACTGGTCGAGGTCCAGGTACAGTAACGCATGCGTCGCGTCGGGCTTGCCGCGGATGGAATCGATCGCCGTCACCAGCCGATTCTCGAATTCCCGGCGGTTGATCAGGTCAGTTAAGGCATCGTGAGATGCCTGGTAGCTGAGCTGGCGAAACAGTCTTGATTCCTTGCTGACATCATGAAAAACCATGACCGAACCGATGATGTTGCCGATGCGGTCGCGGATCGGCGCGGCGGAGTCCTGGATCGGCACTTCCTCGCTACCCTTGGAAATCAGGATCGAGTTTTCCTCGAGCGTGATAACCCGGCCTTCCTTGAGGCAACGCACGACCGGGTTATCCACCGTGGCGCGCGTGTGCTCATTGATGATCGTCATGATCTCGGTGACCGGCCTGTTGCGCGCGCTGCGCATATCCCACCCGGTAAGGCCCTGCGCAACCGGGTTGATGTAATCGATGTTGCCGTCGGCGTCAGTGGTGATAACACCATCGCCGATGGACTGCAGTGTAACCTGTGCCCGCTCTTTCTCTTCGAAGATGCGGGTCTCGGCACGCTTGCGCTCGGTAATGTCGGTTATCGTGCCTTCGTGCGCCACGATGTTGCCGTCGTCATCATGCACAGCGCGTGCATTTTCGAGCACGACAATCTCGCGCCCGTCCTTGCGGCGCAGCCGATATTCAAAATTCTTGACGATGCCCTCGGCCTCGAGGCGTGCAAATACGCGCTCGCGATCGATCGGATTGACGTACAGCATCGTCGTGCGACCGGCCGCCTTGAGTTCCTCTGCGCTGTCGTAGCCAAGCATGTCGACCAGCGCGGGATTGGCAGCAATCAGGTGGCCTTCGCGGGACGAGATGTAGACACCATCGATGACATTCTCGAACAGGCCGCGATAGCGCATCTCGGAGCTACGCAACCTGTCTTCGTCAAGCTGGCGTTTGATGGCGATTCCGGCCAGCCTCGCGAGACGGCTCAGCTTGTCGAGTTCGTCGGTCGTCGGCACTCGTGCCTCGTTGACGTATACGTCGAGCGTGCCTATCACGCGCGCTTTTGCGCTATGAACCAGGAACGACCAGACGGCAGCAATACCGTGCTCCGTTACCTTGTTGCGATGCGCCTTCCAGGTTGGGTCTCCTGCGATGTTCTTCGTGAAGCGGTCTTCTCCATGGTGCACGGCGGCGCCACAGTTGATGCTGTTTTCACCAACCTCGACAAAATTTAGCAGCAACTTGAGCGGCTCCGGCAAACTTGGCGCCTGGGTGATGCTCAGGGTCTGCCCGCGCGGCCCGAGCTGCATGACGGCCGCACGGAAATCGTCACTGATCTTCTCGACGCTGCGGCAGATCGTACGCAGCGTGCGATCGTGCGGAACGCTTGCGGCGATCATCTCGAGAATCTTGTTCTGCGCAAATGCGAGCGTTTCGTTCTGCTTGCGCTCGGAGATATCCGTGATCGATGCGCGAATCAGTTTCTTTTCGCCGGCCGGCAGGCGGCTCAAACGAACTTCGCACGGAATCTCGACACCGTCCGCATCCTGGTGCATCCATTCAAAAACCAGGTGTTCGCCCTGCAATGCGCGGTCGATAAAGCCGCGCGCGATGCCGAACGAGGGTGTTCCGTCCGGCTGCGTTTCCGGGCTGACGTCCTCGGGACCCACGGACAACAGCCGCTTGCGCGACAGGTTGAACAGTTCGCAGGCCTGGTCATTGGCATCGACGAAAGAGCCCTTGTCGAGGTCGTAAACCACGATGGCTTCCGGCGCATTCTCGATCAGCGCGCGGTAGCGCTCCTCGTTCTCCTTGAGCGCGGACTCGGCGGCCTGACGGCCGGTGACGTCATAAGGCTGATGACAAATATATGCCCTTCACCGGCCTGCAGGCGGCTGGCGCTGATCTCGGCGACAAACTTGTCGCCGTTGGCACGAATGGCATCCACTCGCCCGCCCTGCACATCGACCTGCGAGTCGTCGAGATTGGACATGAACGGCTGCAGAAACTTGTCGACTGAGCGGTCCTTGATGGCCGGCAGCACATGCTCGATCTTGGAGCCGATCAACTGGTCGCGGGTCAGCCCGAAATAGTGCACGCAGACCTTGTTGCAGTTACAGACGATGCCGCTCTCGCTGACCGTCAGCAGTGCCTCGGTCACGCTGTCGAAAATAGCCTCGATGGGTGTCGTGTTGGTCAGCGACTGCGTGATGGTCGCTTCCATCTTGTCGTAGTGTTGATCGATCAGGTGCAACAATTCGAGGAAGTCGGGTTTCTCTATCCCCGAGTCCTCGGTCGCCTTCCTGATCCTGTCGCGAAGCTCCTTGTGCATCGATCGACCAACTCATTCCGTGAAAGTGTTTGCACCTGGCGGTCAGCGCGGCACTGCCAGCTCCGCCATACTTTAGGCAGAGTCCGCAATGGCGTCTGTGATCTGAATCTGGTTTTGAAATATTTTTTGGGAAATAATTCCCTTTTTCAATCAATGAGTTATGACAAATTCCTCATACCTGTCACGAATTTCGGAAGCACCGATGAACGGACCTTACATAAGTAAC
>JARRLQ010000086.1:0-11999 GCA_037386905.1 Woeseiaceae bacterium | reverse complement strand
GGTCTGGCACAAAGCGGGTAGCGCATTGCGCCCGCTCGACGAGCTAGTCGCGACGGCAGCGTCCGAGATAGACGCTGCCGCTGACCTTGCCGCGCTCGATGCGGTCCGGGTAACTTACCTTGGCAAGAAAGGTGAGCTGACAGCGCGGCTGAAGTCGCTAAGCAAACTGCCCGCGGAGGAACGTCCGCAGGCCGGGCAGGAGATCAACAAGGCCAAGCAGGCGCTGCAGACGCAGATCAATGAGCGTCGCGAGGCGCTCGATACAGCTGCGCTCGAGGCCAGGCTGGCCAGCGACGCGGTCGATGTCACCTTGCCGGGACGCGGTGCGTCGATCGGCGGGCGCCATCCGGTGGCGCGGGCAATGGCCAGGATCGATCGCATCTTTCGCAATGCGGGTTTCGGTATTCGCTCCGGCCCGGAAATCGAGGACGATTTCCATAACTTCACGGCACTGAATTTCCCTGAAAATCACCCGGCGCGTGCGGAGCATGATACGTTTTTCTTCGGTAATGGCGACCTGCTGCGCACACACACGTCGCCGGTGCAGATTCGTTCGATGGTGGAAGAGGGCGCGCCGATTCGCATCATTGCGCCCGGCCGCGTATATCGTTGCGACTCCGACCAGACCCACACGCCAATGTTTCACCAGGTCGAAGGGCTCGTGGTGGACCGCGGCATCAGCATGGCCAACCTCAAGGCTGTGTTGCACCAGTTTGTCGAAAGCTTTTTCGAACGCGAGGCCACCTTGCGTTTCCGCGCGTCGTATTTCCCGTTCACCGAGCCGTCTGCCGAAGTTGACATCCTGTTGAGCGAGGGGAAGTGGCTCGAGATCCTGGGTTGCGGCATGGTGCACCCGAATGTCCTCGCGGCGGCAGGTGTCGATCCCGAAGAGTTCACCGGGTACGCGTTCGGCATGGGTGTCGAGCGGCTGGCGATGCTGCGCTACGGCGTTACGGACCTGCGCACCTTTTTTGAAAACGACCTCCGCTTCCTGCGGCAATTCCGGTAGTCGCCATGAAGATCGTAGAATCCTGGTTGCGTGAGTGGGTAAACCCCGATCTCGATACCGACGCGCTCGCCGAGCGCCTGACGATGGCCGGTCACGAAGTCGACAGCATCGAGGTCGAGGGCGCTGGACTCGACGGTGTCGTGGTCGCTGAAGTTCTCGACGTGGCCAGGCACCCTGATGCGGACCGGCTCAGCGTTTGCCGGGTGTCGACGGGCAGCGGCGACCCCGTCGAAGTCGTATGCGGGGCGCCGAACGTGACCAAGGGCATGAAGAGTCCGTTGGCGACACCCGGCGTCAAATTGCCCAACGGCATCAAGCTGAAGAAATCGAAAATTCGTGGCGTCGTTTCGAACGGCATGCTGTGTTCGGCGATTGAGCTTGGGCTCGGCGACGACTCGGACGGCATCATCGAATTACCTGCCGATGCGCCTGCGGGCACACCGCTGGCCGAATACCTGAAACTTCCGGACGCTGTCATCGACCTGGACCTTACACCGAACCGCGGCGACTGCTTCAGCGTCCTGGGCATTGCCAGGGATGTTGCCGCACTGACCGCCAGCCAGATGAAGGAGCCGACCGTCAACCCGGTTCCGGCCACAATCGACGATACGCACCCGGTTGAACTCGGCGCACCAGAGGGTTGCCCGCGATTTGCCGGCAGGGTTATCCGCAATATCGACCTGACAGCAAAATCCCCGGTGTGGATGACCGAGCGGCTGCGCAGGGCAGGACTGCGCCCCATCCACCCGGTCGTGGACGTCACAAACTACGTAATGCTTGAGCTCGGGCAGCCATTGCACGCGTATGACCTGGCCTTGGTCAGTGGCGCCATTCGCCCGCGCATGGCGAAACAGGGCGAAAAAGTGGTGCTGCTCGATGAGAAGGAAATCTCCGCCAACGACGACACGCTGGTTATCAGCGATGACAGTGGCGCGATCGGCATCGGCGGTATCATGGGTGGGCTCGGCACAGCAGTGACCCAGCAAACCAGGGATGTGTTCTTCGAGGCGGCGTTCTTTACCCAGGAAATCGTTGCCGGCAGGGCACGTTCCTATGGTATGCACACGGATGCGTCACTGCGGTTTGAACGTGGCGTTGACCCGGAAGGCCAGGCGAGGGCAATCGAACGGGCCACCGAGTTGCTGCTGGCGATTTCCGGTGGCGACGCAGGACCGCTCGTTGTCGAAACGGCGGAAGAGTTCCTGCCACAGCGCGAAAAAATTTGCGTTCGCAAGAGCCGCGTTACGCGCCTGCTGGGCGTTGAAATCGACGACAAGAACATTACAGAAATATTTGCCCGACTGGGGCTGGATGCGAACAAGAACGACGACGGCTGGGAGGTTACTGCCCCGAGCCATCGTTTCGATATCGCGATGGAAGTCGACCTCATAGAGGAAATCGCCAGGGTCTATGGCTACGACGCGATCCCGGAGCTCACGGCAATTGCCGAAACGCCGCTCGAGACGGTTACGGAATCCGAAATCGATTTCGATGTCGCGGCGGCGACGCTGGTCGCGCGCGACTACCAGGAAGTCATTACGTACAGCTTCATCGACCCGGATGCGAACAAGAGACTGGTCGACCTCGATTCGGAACTGGTGTTGAGCAATCCGATCTCTTCCGAGATGTCGGTCATGCGATCTTCGTTGTGGCCCGGCATGCTGGCTGCGGCTGCATCGAACGCGTCACGCCAGCAGGATCGGATTCGCATCTTCGAGATTGGCAAGTCGTTCCACGGTGCTCTCGGCGAACACACCGAAGTTGTCAGAATTGCCGGCATCGGAATTGGTTCGCTTGTTCCGGAACAGTGGGGAAGAAACAGCCAATCCATTGATTTCTTTGACATAAAATCAGATATCGATGCGCTTCTGGCGCTGACCGGTGACACCTCCGACATCACATACGTTCCCGCCGAACATCCCGCCTTGCAACCCGGTCAGACGGCGAGTATTCGTCGAGGTGATATCGAGATTGGCCTGGTTGGCAAGTTGCATCCGAAGCATGCAAAGTTCTTCGAACTCAAGCGCGACGTTTTCATGTTCGAGCTTGATGCCGCGAAGGCACTTGCATCGAATGCACCGAAGGCCGAACCCATTTCAAAATTCCCGTCAATTCGCCGCGATATCGCAGTCGTAGTCGACGACAAGATTACTGCCGACGAACTGATTTCGGCCGTTGCGGAAAGTGCTCCGGAACTGATTTCAAGCGTCAGAATTTTTGACATCTACAAGGGCCCGGGCATAGAAGCAGGGCTAAAAAGCGTAGCTTTAGGCTTGATTTTACAGGAAACATCCCGCACCCTTACTGACGATGATGCGGACGCTGCAATGACCGCTGCAGTCAAGAAATTACAAGACAAATTTGCCGCCGAGTTGAGAGACTAGAAAACATGTCATTAACAAAAGCAGATATGGCGGAATCGCTGTTCAACGAGCTCGGTCTTAACAAGCGGGAAGCTCGCGAACTTGTCGATATGTATTTTGAAGAGCTGCGAGCATCGCTCGCAGTTGGGGAGCAGGTCAAACTTTCCGGCTTCGGGAACTTTGATCTTCGGGATAAAAAAGAAAGGCCGGGACGTAACCCGAAAACGGGAGAAGAAATCCCGATCACTGCACGCCGTGTAGTGACGTTTCGGCCGGGACAAAAACTAAAGGCCCGAGTAGAAGCATATGCTGGAACCGGGGAATAACGACGAACTACCTCCAATTCCTGGCAAACGATACTTCACGATTGGTGAGGTGAGCGATCTCTGTGCGGTCAAACCGCACGTGCTCAGATACTGGGAACAGGAATTTCCGCAGCTGAAGCCGGTGAAACGGCGCGGCAATCGCCGCTATTACCAGCGCCAGGACGTCCTGATCATTCGCCAGATCCGGAGCCTTTTGTATGACGAGGGTTTCACGATAGGCGGCGCGCGGCAGCGCCTGATGGGCGATACGGCAAAATCAGACGTTACGCAAAGTCAACAGATTATCAAGCAGATACGACTGGAACTTGAACAAGTTCTTAAGATTCTGCGCCGCTAAAATCACACCTTTCCTGTTTTCTCGAGGGCGCGTATCATGCCGCCCTACGGTCGGGGCGTAGCGCAGCCTGGTAGCGCACCACAATGGGGTTGTGGGGGTCGGGAGTTCGAATCTCCCCGCCCCGACCACTTAAGCCGGCTACAAAGCCGCAGCGAGTTTCTTGTCTTCGATGCCCAACAGGATCGGCTGGGCCGCATCACGGTAAATATTCACTTTCGCGTTGTAAGCAACGCGCGAGAGGCCGTGCTTGTCCTTGATCGTCAGGCGGCGAATATTGAATTGCCCGCCGCCCATGTTTTCGCCGGTGAGATAGCACTTGATCGCGGTTACCCGTTCACCGGAGAACTCCAGTCCACTGAGTTTGGAAAGGTTGCCCTGGGCGCGCTGCAGGAATGTCACGGCATCCAGGTGTGCCTGTGTCTGAACAGGATCAAAAGCCTCTGTCTCCCCGGCGAGATTCGCGAGAAAGTCGCCAACAAGAATCTGGCCCGGCATTGCGGCTTCGATCATTCGGGCCAGTTCAATCGTTACGTCGCCGACGATGAAGTCATGCATCGTCGGGTTGAGTCCTTCCGCCTGGTGGAACTCATAACAGGACCCGACATGGAAACACGCCCGTAACCTCGGGACTGCTTTTGACGTCGATTTGCTGCGCGCGATGGCATTGTCAGCCAGCACGATGTGCATGAAGTGATAGAGGTTGACGTTTGCCTCGAGGCCGTCGTCGCGATTCCAGACATAGAAGCCGTCGCCACTCGACGAGCGCGCGAAGTTGATGCTGACGTCCTGCTCGAGCATCTTGGCGTGCGCAGAATTCAGCGAATACGCCAGGCTGTTCAACTGGGTCATCTGCTCGAACGGCGTGAGCAGGCTGAAGCCCACGATATCGAACAGCGTGACGGCACGGCTCGCCACGTAGTTGATGCCGTAGCGCCGGATCATCTTCTCGATAATCTGTGTTTCTGTCGGATGGCCGGACAGCGGTTGCCGCAATTTGAGGTGGATGGGTTCCACTGCGAGCAGGCGGGCAACTTTTTGCAATTGCGGCAGCGATAACTGCCGCTCGCCCGATATCAATTCAGTGATGAAATTGGCCGAAACGCGCGAGCGGTTGTCGCCGTTTTGCGGCGACGTGTACTCCGCGATCGCGTAGTGAGGCACAACAAGAATAAGGATGCCGTCATCCAGCGGGGTCCAACTCAGGATGTTGTTCTGGCCGAGCGACCAGTGCTGATGGAGGCAGCCCTCGAGATGCACGAGGTTACTGCGTTGTCGCAGCCCCATCTCCTGTGCGAGACCGGCCAACTGATCCAGGTAAGGGGAAAAGTCAGCGATGCGCCTTATGCCGGATTGCGATAGGTCGTCAAATTCCATGAGTGTGCCCAAAGCGACTTTCTTGCGACTGCGTTATCTGCCACAGTTCGCTCGACTGTCGCCGGTATCGAGTGCGCGGATACCGTCGGACGAAAGTAATCAACTCTTATGTTGAGCGCAAGTACTATTAAGAAGTGCGTGTATCTGTTTTAAATTTGGGCAAATACCTGCCAGCGGTTAAATGCTTATTTTACATAAGGTAAACCCGGTCAGCGGGGCTGCGCGCAATGACTAATGCGCCATCGCTAAAGGATATTGCGGCTCTGCAAAGCGAACTCGGTGACCAGGTCTTGCGGACACCGGTCATGCGTTGCCGCGCGCTCGAGCCGTATGCGGGTGGCAATACAACCGTCTACGCCAAGCTCGAATTCCTGCAGCACACAGGCACGTTCAAAGCGCGCGGGGCGCTCGCGGTTGTCAATAGCCTGAGTGAGGAGCAGCGCAAGGCTGGAGTAACGGCAGTCAGCGCCGGCAACCATGCAATAGCAACGGCCTTTGCCGCGTGGGCGGCCGGGACCAGCGCGAAGATCGTGATGATCAGTACTGCAAATCCGGCGCGCATCGCCGCGTGTCGCGCATACGGTGCCGAACTCGTCCTGACCGACGATATTCACAAGGCGTTCGTTCTCGCCGAGGGTATTCAAAACGACGAGGGACGGTTCTTCGTGCATCCGTTTGAAGGTCGGCAGATTGCTACCGGCACCGGGACTGTCGGCCTGGAGCTGTGTGAACAATGCGCCGATTTCGATGTCGTGATCGTACCGGTCGGCGGTGGGGGATTGATCGGCGGAGTTGCGAATGCGGTCAAGCAGCTTCGGCCCGACGCCATGGTTATCGGTGTTGAACCCGAAGGTGCGGATTCCATGCATCGCAGTTTCATTGCCGGTGAGCCACAGGCGATAGATCGCGTGCGCACGATCGCCGACAGCCTCGGGGCGCCGTTCGCGATGCCATACTCGTTCAACTTGTGCCGCTCAAACGTGGACAAGCTCGTTCGCGTTGACGATTTCCAGCTGCGGTCGTCGATGGGATTGCTGTTTGAGAAAATGAAACTGGCCGTCGAACCCGCCTGTGCGGCGTCGACCGCCGCGCTGCTGGGGCCACTACGAGATGAATTACAGGGAAAGCGGGTTGCCCTCGTCCTGTGCGGCAGCAATATTGACTGGACAACTTATTCGGATCAGGTGATCTATGAGTACGGCTACACTGCTTGATCAACTGCAGGAGATCGTGGGCGACCATGGCTGGACGACCGACGAGGCGGATCTCGAGCCACACCTGACCGAGCGCCGCGGCATGGTCCGTGGCAAGACGCTGGTCATGGTATCGCCATCATCAACCCGGGAAGTGTCGGCCATCGTCAGCGCGTGTGCGGCGCACAACGTAGCGGTCGTGCCCCAGGGCGGCAACACCGGTCTTTGTGGCGGCGCTATTCCGGACGCATCCGGCGAACAGGTGTTGTTGTCGCTGGCGCGTATGAACTCCATCCGGTCCATCGATGCCAGCGATAACTCAATGGTTGTCGACGCAGGTTGCATCCTGGCCGACATCCAGCAGGCGGCGCATGATGCCGGGCGGTACTTTCCCCTGAGCCTGGCCGCTGAGGGTAGTTGCCAGATCGGTGGCAACCTGGCAACGAATGCCGGGGGATTGAACGTATTACGCTATGGCACGGCGCGCCAGCAGGTGCTGGGGCTCGAGGTCGTACTTGCGGACGGGACGGTCTGGGATGGTTTGCGCACGGTATGCAAAGACAACGCGGGCTATGACATCAAGCAGCTGTTCATAGGCAGCGAAGGCACGCTCGGGATCATCACCGCGGCGGCATTAAGGTTGTGGCCGCAACCTGGCGAGACAACAACGATACTGGCTGCGATAGAGCAGCCAGCACAGGCGATAGCTCTCCTTTCCTGCCTTCGGGAGGTTGTCGGTGACAACGTGCAGGCTTTCGAGCTGATATCCGACCGCTGTTTCAGGTTCGTGAATCGACACTTGCCGGATTCGCGACTGCCATTCGAAGGGGAAGGTGAGTTGATGCGACTGATCGAGGACGGTGTTGTCGCGGATGTCGTTGTCGCCAAGAGTGCGCACGAGGCGCAGGTTCTGTGGCGAATGCGCCATGCGATTCCGGATGCCCAGAGATCGGAAGGCGCGAGCCTCAAGCACGATATTTCGGTGCCTACTTCGCGAATCGCGGAGTTTGTGGACCAAGGTGCAAGGCTCGTTGCGTCGCTCACGCCAGGTGGACGCCTCGTGGCATTTGGTCATGTCGGCGATGGCAACCTGCACTTCAATGTCTCTCAACCACCCGGCGGCGATGCGGAGCAATTTCGGCAGGCCGGGAGTGCCCTTACCAGGGCCTTGTATGACCTCGCCGACAGCATGGGCGGCAGCTTCAGTGCCGAGCACGGCATTGGTGTCACGAAGCGGAATTGGCTCGAGCACTACAAGGGCGGGGCGGAAATCGAGCTCATGCGGACCCTCAAGGCGGCCCTGGATCCCCACAATACATTGAATCCGGGCAAGGTAATCTGACGACCAGTTCCGCGTGAGTCCTTGATCTTCAGAGTAGAATTTGGACAGATATGAGTGCTGACTCCAAAAATCTGCGCGATACGCTGGTCGACCAGCTGTCGAGTTTTGACTCGCGGCTCGATGACAAAGCCAATGACGTCCAGATGCTGACCGAAATCCAGGACGGCATCGGGCGGCTGCTTTCCGACAATGGCAACAGCGAAGCAGAGATTCGCCGGGTGCTCCAGGAACGCTACGAAAGCGGTGAATTGCGCAAGGAAACATTTCAGCTCGTCAAGTCGATGCTCGACCGCTATGTCACGGAACAGGCGCCGACGAGTCCTGGAATCGCCGATCGTTCGGGCCGAATCGAGCCGAGTCTGGATATTTCCCCGGCACCGGGCGCTGCGCCGGAAGCGGCACCGGTGACCACCGATGACCCGATGAGCTCAACCATTGTTTTACCGCAAGACAGCGCCGACAGTTCGGGGTCGGCCGACACAAGGGTTCAGCCCGGGTCGATCCTGCGTGATCGATTCATGTTGCAGGAACAGGTTTCCGGTGGCGCGATGGGCGTGGTTTACAAAGCGCTGGATCGGCGCCTCGCGGAGGCCGGTGAAGAGTCTGCGACAGTGGCAATCAAGATCCTGTCGCCACAGCTCTCGCAAAGCGGGCTCGCACTGCGTGCCCTGCAGCAGGAAGCTGCAAAAGGGCGCTGCCTCGTACACCCTAATATTGTGCGGTTCGTCGATTTCGACCGCGACGACGAGTTGTACTTCATCGTCATGGAATGGCTCGAGGGCCGGACGCTGGCCGATATCCTGGACTCACCGGACTCACGCAGTATTGACACCGAGCGAGCGTTCCAGATCGTGCGCCAGGTTGGCAAGGCGCTCGATTATGCTCACCGCTGCGGCATCGTCCACGCGGATGTGAAGCCCGGCAACATCATGATCATGCCGAACGGCGATGCCAAGCTGTTCGATTTCGGCGTAGCACGCGTGCGCCAGCAACAGCTCGACAAGGACCCGGATTTCGATCCGGGAGTGCTCGGTCTGATGACACCTGCCTACTCGAGTATGCAGGTATTGACCGGGGAGAAGCCGGCGCCGTCTGACGACGTGTTCTCGCTCGCCTGCCTGCTGTACCGGCTGCTTGCCGGTTACCGCGTCTTCGGGCCGCGTAATGCGGCTGAGGCCGCCGAGGAGGGCATGAAACCGCAGCGCATCGACAAGCTGAGTGACGCCAACTGGCGTGTCCTCAAGAAGGCGCTGGCCTATGCACGCGTCGCCCGGTTCGAATCGATGGCCGATTTCATGGATGCCCTCGATGTAGAGGCGGCCGAGTCCATCACGGTAGACATCCCGGTACCAGAACGATTTAGCGAAGAGGCTAGTGAAAGTCGCGGGTCGGGTCGGGTCATATTCGGTTTGATCGCGCTTGTCGCCGTCGCGGGCGTTGCCGCCAACCAGATGGGCATGCTGGATTCGCTCAAGGAACAATATTTTGGCGTCTCGAAATCGGCCGTTCTCGAGGAACCTGAAATCGCGACCGTTGAATCGGAGCAGCAGGCAGGGGACGAGGCCTTGCTTGATGGGCCAGTCGCCGGAGCGCCGGCGGAGGAAGAGCTCCAGGCAACAGAACCTGTTGCCGATGAGCCACTTGCCGGGGAACGGGTCGCAGAAGAGGCGACTTCTGAAGAGCCGCTGGCAGAGCCTGTTGTTGCGGATGCGACCCTGGAGCCGGAACAACCGATTGCAGTGCCCGAGCCCGAAATAATGGCCGAGCCGCTCGTCGATTTCGGCACCCTTCCGCCACCGACTGCCGAGCTTCGTATTCTTGACAACGGCAGCGAGCCGCAGTCAGTCACCGTGCGGCTGCGCGAGGATGGGCGTACGGCATCGGTCGACCTGGTGCGAACAAACACCGAGTTTGCATTGACGCTGCGGCTCGAGGAAGTCAGTTTCAGCGGCAACCGCTCACCCTGGGCCTCCGGTCAGTACCAGTTCTCCAACAACGGTTTCATCGAGTTCCCTGTCGGCCAGGACCGCGCGCGAGTGGAACTGGCGATGACACCTGACTATTTACGCGAGGTCGATCAGCAGGCGACCCTTCGCATCCGCGAGACGGATACGACAACCTCCGAACTCGGGACGATCGAAGTGATTCTCGAGGACGATGACCAGCGCGCTTTCGAAGCCACGTTGCCATCGAATACGATTGCGTTCGCCGCCAGCCAGATTACCGTCAACGAGAGCGACCCGGCCGTGCAGATCGACGTGCAGCGGTTTAACCCGGACAGTACACCAATGGTCATTGGCTACCGTGTACGCGACATTACGGCTACGCGCGGCGAGGACTATTTCGAGCCTAGCGGATTCACGCTCGAGTTCGGCCCGGGCCAGCGCGTGGCGCGCATTCTCATCCCGCTCGTGCAGGATTCCGAGTACGAAGCGAACGAGGCATTCAGCGTAGAGTTGTCGATTGGCGATTCCTCGGCTGATGTCGACGTGCATCATCGCGTAGCGGTCCTGATCCGCGACGACGACCAGTAACCATCCTCCCTGATTCATTGTTAGACTGCCGCTGTTTCTGAAGCAGGGCGATCCCGATGGAAGAAAAAGAACTGCGGCGTTATTCGCGCGTCGTTGTCGATGGCGACGAACAGGCGCCGAGCCGCGGCATGCTGCGCGCGGTCGGTTTCACTGAAGACGATTTCAAGCGGCCGCAGATCGGCATTGCATCGACCTGGGCGATGACGACGCCATGCAACATGCATATCAAGGACCTGGCCGAAGTTGCGGCAGCGGGCGCCGATGAGGCCGGCGGCAAGGGCGTCATTTTCAATACGATGACAATCTCCGACGGCATCTCGATGGGCACGCCCGGAATGCGCTACTCGCTCGTCTCGAGGGAAATCATCGCCGACTCGATCGAGGCGGTGACAGCGGGTGAAGGATTCGATGGCCTGGTGGCCATTGGCGGCTGTGACAAGAACATGCCGGCCTGCATCATGGCCATGGCGCGACTGAATCGTCCCGCAGTCTTTGTCTACGGTGGCACGATCAAACCGGGGGCGGAGCGCCGTGACATCGTTTCGATTTTCGAGGCGGTTGGCGCCAAATCCGGCGGGTTGATCGACGAGCCGGAACTACTCGAGGTCGAGCAGACGGCGATTCCCGGACCGGGTGCCTGTGGCGGCATGTACACAGCGAACACTATGGCGTCGGCGATCGAGGCGCTGGGTATGAGCCTGGCGAACAGTTCTGCCCAGGAAGCGGTATCCGAGCACAAGGTCGAGGACTGCCGGCGCGCAGGGGAAGCGGTCGTCGAGCTGATCAGGCAGGACATCAAACCGCTCGACATCATGACGCGTGAAGCCTTCGAAAATGCTATTGCCGTCGTCATCGCGCTGGGCGGATCGACGAATGCCGTGCTGCACCTGGTGGCGATGGCACGAGAGGCCAATGTGCCGCTTTCGATCGACGACTTCACCGCTATTGGCAAGCGCACGCCGGTGCTCGGTGACCTCAAGCCGAGTGGCAAGTACCTGATGTCGGAACTCATCGCCATTGGTGGCATCCAGCCACTCATGAAACGCATGCTCGACCGCGGTCTGCTGCATGGTGACTGCCTGACGGTGACGGGTAAGACTCTCGCGGAGAACCTGGCCGATGTCGATGACTATCCCGAGGGCCAGGACGTCATTCGGGACTTCGACAATCCCATCAAGCCGGACAGCCACCTGGCGATCCTGTATGGCAACCTGGCCCCCGAAGGCGCCGTCGCGAAAATCTCTGGCAAGGAGGGGCTGCGCTTTGAAGGTACGGCGCGCGTCTATCACTCCGAGGAAGAGGCCCTGCAGGCGATCCTCGATGGCGACATCGAGGCAGGGCACGTCGTGGTCATACGCTTCGAAGGTCCGAAAGGCGCACCGGGAATGCGTGAAATGCTGAGTCCCACAGGTGCAATCATGGGCAGGGGCCTGGGCAAGGACGTGGCCCTGATCACCGACGGCCGCTTCTCTGGGGGCAGCCATGGATTCGTCGTTGGCCACGTAACGCCGGAGGCGGCGG
>JARRLQ010000085.1:0-7800 GCA_037386905.1 Woeseiaceae bacterium | reverse complement strand
GCAGCACGAGCTGCGCATTTTTTTACATTTTTTCTTTATTCACCATTGCTTCGCGGAGTGTATATACATTCGATAGGCGTCGTCTATATCCAGGCTCATGTTTTGTAACGAAATTATTAACAGATTCGTATGCAAAAAAGCTGTAATCAAGGTAGCGATTTTCTCTACATATGATATACGATGTATATACCTCTGATCTGGCAGGAGCAAGACAATGGGCAAAGTAAACAAAAACCTGAATTTCAGAATTCTTGCGGTATTTGCTGCAGTTACAGGCCTTTCTGCAAGTGCCTTCGCAGCAGATGATGAGTCTATGGTGTTCGGCAAGTTCCGACTATTGAAAAACGGCTACGAAACCCGGCTCGGCGAGGGATTCTTCGGCAATACCGCTTTTCTTCGGCTGTACCGCGCCGACGACCAGGAGGAGTTCTCGGTCAAGGTCAAGGAAGACGGTGAATTCTCGGTACGACTGGCACCGGGTGACTATTACCTGATGAGCATCGCGTTCAAGCACAAAGGCGAGACCGTTGAGCCGGAAACCAACTTCATGTTCAACGTATCCGATGACTATGCGGCCAACTACGTAGGCACGATCACGCTGGAAGCGAAGTTCAAGACGGGCTACCAGGGCACGAAAGGCAGTTTCGACCGATTCATCGTCAGCAACGACTGTGAAAGCGTGTGCGAAACGCGCCTGGCGAAGCTCGGCCTTGAAGGCATAGACACGACAACGTCCCTGCCCGAGTGGCAACAACAGGTCGCCTTCACGCGCTAGTGGTCTGTTCCTGATTCAGTACTCGATGCGAGTGCCGTCCCAGGCGAAGAAGCCACCGCTGTCTGCAGGAGTCAGCTGCTCGATTACCTCGGTGATCTGACGTGCGGCACGATGCGGGGTAAACAACTGACCCGGACGGACGTTGCCCTGGAAAGGTGCCGAGAGCCCTGTATCCACGGTACCTGGGTGCAGTCCGGCGATGACCGAATACGGGTGCGAACGGCGGTGCTCGATGGCAGCCGTTTTGAGAAGCATGTTTAGTGCAGCCTTTGACGCACGGTAAGCGGCCCAGCCGCCGAGACGATTATCGGCTATGCTGCCGACGCGAGCCGACAGTGCTACGAACACGGACTTGGTGTCACGCCGCAGTAGTGGCAGGAAGTGCTTGGCGACCAGGGCCGGGCCTGTCGCATTCACAGCAAAGGAGCGTGCAAATTTGTCAGCGTTCCAATCCGCAATCCGCTTTTCGGGTCGCAGACCGTTCTCGTCGTGCAACACTCCAGTGGCGACGATCACGACGTCGAGTGGACCTTTGGCAGCCGCCTGTTTCGCAAGCTCCTTGACCATCGATTCGTCTTCAATGCCGGCCCCACCGCTTCGCGACATCGCAAGGAGATGATTCGGGTAGACCGCCGCATCGAGGTACTCGGTCAGTGCCGAGCCGATTCCGCCACTGGCGCCGATGACGGCGACGTTGGGCTCCGGCGGCAGGGATGGCCACACGGATTGCATGATCAGGCGGGACGGCTGGCCCATGGCGACGCTCCTTGTTTATCGGTTGGTTTAGACGAGGATAGGGGAATGGGCCGGGTGAAGGTTTTCGCGGCTGTATGTATTTGTTTCAGAGTATTTCCGGCGTCCGTACATGCCCCAATGTCGCGATGCCGGCCGGAATGTCACGATGGCGGCACATCGATGGCCAAGCGGAGTAATCACGATGACCGAGAAACAACCGTCAATGCCTGCCGAACTTGCAGCCATGGTTGAATGCGGCTTCGCAATCTGGGCTGACGAAAGTGTTGCGGAGGATATGCGTGCGCGCTTTGATTCCCAACGAATCCCGGTGGCAGGCGTGCGCCATGTGCGTGTGTGGGGCGTGCAGGTCGATGATGAGCGCGTGCTACCCGGCCTCGAGCGCACCAGGATCCCGGATGAGGAGCTCTGGGAAGTCAACCTGGTTGCTACCAATGGCTCGAAATACGAGTTCGACTCGACGCTGCTCAAGCCCGTAACTTAATCCGAAATTTGTGATGCATCCGGCAGGCCAAAGCTGCCGCGCGCCATAGAATTGCGTGCAATTCATGGATTTATGGCCCGGAGACCACCATGCGCTACCTGATGCTCCTGATCGCTGTCGGAGCGATCACAGCTTGCACGTCAGTTGACGTCAAACCCCTCGATGCATCGCTCGACGTCCAGCACGTGTGCATCCAGAGAAATCCCAAGGTCACGCTGGACGGATTCGTGCCGATGCTCGAAGAGGGATTTGCACGCCATGGCATCGCCACGCGAGTCATCGAGCAGACGCAGACCTGCGAGTACGTCCTGACATACACGGCCCTGCGCAGCTGGGATATCACGACCTACCTGAGCCATGCGGAACTGCATCTTCTTCACAATGGCCGCGAAATCGCCAATGCCGAGTTCCACCTGAATGGCAAGGGAGGATTCGCGTTCACGAAGTTCAAGGGCACCGAGTCCAAAATGAACCCGATCATCGACCAGCTCCTGGCGGGTTACGCAAAGGACCCGAACTGGAACCGTCATGACGCGCTGGAGAGAGACGACCCGGGCGCAGGCGCGCCGTCCGAAGAGTCTGAAGATATTGTCTACTCCAGGAATATCTATGCCGAACTCGAGCAGCTCGATGCGCTTCGCAAAAAGGGCATCATCACCGAAGAAGAATTCGAAGATGAGAAGAAACAGCTGCTGCAGCTGAACTAGCCGGGTTTCCTGCCTGATATCGCCCGCGAAAGCCGGGCGCGGGTTCGCAACAGGATCCTAGCGGCACCGGTAAACGAACATCACAGCCCGCAACGCAGAAGTGAGATACTGTGGCGCCATGACACTGGATGCAGTACTGGCCGGTCTCTTCGACCGGCGCCCGGAAGCTATCTGATGGGACGCTGGCGCCCTCCTCCACCCAAGTCGTCGCCCTACATCACACCCGAGGGCTTTGCTGCATTGCAGGAAGAACTCGATGAGATCTGGGTCCGGCGGCGCGATGTCGTCAAGGCGCTGGCCGAAGCCGCCGCCGAAGGCGACCGCTCGGAGAACGCGGAGTACATCTACCGCAAGAAGGAGCTTGGCGGTATCGACCGCCGAATTCGCTACCTGCAGAAGCGCATACCCGTACTGACAGTTGTGCGCGAGACCCACAGCGGCGACAAGATCTACTTCGGTGCTACTGTTGAGCTCGTCGACGATAACGGAAACGACCGTAAATACCGGATTGTCGGGGCCGATGAAACGGATGCGAAACAACACTGGATAAGCATCGACTCCCCAATGGCGAAGGCGCTTCTCGGCAAGCAGATTGATGACGAGGTGTCCATAACGATCGGCGACAAAACGACGACAGTCGCCGTGGAGTCGATCACGTACGACTGACCTTTGTTCGCTGCGGGCATCCACGATTTACCGGCGTGATATGGGGCGCCATGGCGCCGGTACTTCGCAAGGCCAAAGCCGCGAAGAAACCGACAGTAATCATCTCCTCGTGCGCGGCACCTGGGCTGCTCGGCAGAATCACCTACAGCACCAACCAGACACTCAGGATCGCCGCGAAGACACTGGGCGGCAAGGTCGTTGGCCGCATGTTCACAGGGCTGGTATCGCAGGAACCCGACCAGGCGCTGCCGCCGCGCGCCCGACGGAAAATAAAGCACCTGGCCCCGAGACTGGCTGCGTAGAAACTCAGGGCCGGCAAATTGCCGGCCCTGTTCTTATTGCTTCCTGCGCGCCTCCTTGCGTGCCTTGATGCGTCGTCGTGCTTCCGCGAGGTCTTTCTTGTAGCCGGTCGTGAATGTCCCCGGCAGTGGCTCAAATGACGTTGCCTGTTTGCTGTCGTTGTGGTCGCGTTTCATCGGTATTCCTCCAGTTCGTGTCTGCGATTGCGCGATACGCCGCGGTTGAGGAGGGATAGTCGCGATGACAGCGCCCAAAGACCTGTCGCAAAAAGCTCTTTTTTTCCGCGTTTTTACAGGAAATCAGGGGGTTACAGACAGGGACGGCAGATCGAACCCGATAGCGTCGATATCGGCCGGAGCCATTCCGAGGTCGGACATGACGCGTTGGAACCGTGGCTCGTTCTCGTAGGCTGCAAAATACGACAGCCCCGGCGCCATATTAAGCGCACCGTCCAGCGCCGTTCTCTCCAACCACTCGTACAGCAGATCTTCATCGCCTGTGAATGCGAACGTGTTAACGATCCAGTAGCCAAGGCCCGTATCGCCAGCGGCATAAGCGGCCAAAATCTCGCCGACGGCTTGCTCGTATGCTTCCGATTGTCCTGCGCCATGTAACACCATTGGCGCCAGCCGCGTATACACACGAGACGGCCTTACGCGCTGAAGTAATTCGAGAGCCACCTCCGGGTTGCCTGCATACAGATTGGCAATAATCAGGCGCGCCCCGCATGGGCTGTTCTCGGAACTCAATGCCACTTCGATCTCGCAGATGTGCACCGCCTCGTCGAAGCGGCCGGCATTCATGTAAGTTTCAGCGAGGTTGATGCGCGTGATGTTGCCAATCGGATCACGGGCAAAGAGGTACTCGGTAACGCGCACAGCTTCGTCGTGTCGCCCCAGCGCCACAAGGATTGTTGCAGACCATCGCAACAGAAATGGATTGGCCGGGTCGAGGTCAAGCGCGCGCTGCATTTCGGATGCTGCGCGTTGCAGGTCATTGTCCCAGGCCTGGATCAGGAGAGCATTCATGCCCAGCGCGAGTGGATCGTGGGGATCGATCGCCAGGGCGTTGCCAATAGCCTGTCGAGCGAGCTTGACCACCTCGTCCCGCGGCAAATCGATACTGTTTATGACGTCATCATAGCCGGCGGCAAGCCATACCCACGCAGGAACGTAGGCTGGATCTATATCCAGTGCAGCCTTGTAGAAATCGAGAGCCCGGTTCATTGCGCCGCCACCGGGTTGCTCATGCAACGACCGTCCCTGCAGGAACAGTGCGTAAGCCTCCGGGTCCGTATGCCGCGATCGTGGCGCATCGCCGAGCAGCGTGATACGCAACTTGCTGACGACCGCCTGCGCAATCTCGTCCTGGATCGCGAACACGTCGTCGAGCCCGCGCTCATATGTCTCGGACCAGATGTGGGTATCCGTCTGGCCGTCAACGAGCTGTGCCGTTATGCGGATACGATCGCCCGACGTGCGCACCGAGCCCTCGAGAACATAGGCGACATCGAACTGCACTGCGACCTCGCGTATGTCGATTGGCTTTCCCTTGAGCGAGAACGCCGAGGATCGGGAGATAACGCGCAGGTCACGGACACGTGCCAGCAAGTTCAGCAACTCCTCTGCGACGCCATCGCCCATGTAAGCCTGGTCCTGCTCGGCCGACATATCGACGAATGGCAATACGACGATCGAGTGTTTCACGATGTTGTCGGGCAAGACGGTCTCGGGGCTGCTGCCCTGGTCGCCGATGTCGCCATCGAGCGTGCGCTCGACGCCCATTTCGATGGCGATCGCGAGCAGGATGACACCGAGCCCGACGGCTGCCTTGCGCACAATGGAGACCTGGCTGAACCAACGAGAAATGCGAGACGGGACCTCGCCTTGCGCTTCTCCTTCCAGTGGCAACGCGGGCGTTACCAGTTGGTAGCCGCGCTTGGGAATGGTCTTGACGTACCTGGGATTCGAGCGGCTGTCGCCGAGCGCCCGCCGAAGTTCGCCGATGCATCGAGTAAGGGGCTCATCATTAACGACCCTGTCACCCCACACCTGTGCCAACAGGTCATCGCGTTCGACGACGGCGCCGCCCGCTTCCGCCAGGCACAGCAAGACGTCCATGCTCTTTGGCTGGACCCGGTTTGACTCGTCGTCGCGATAAAGGCGACTTTCGAGCGGCAGCACGGTCCACGAACCAAGCTTGAAACCGCTACGTAAACTCATCAAAGAACCCCTGGCCGGCAAGGAAGCTGATTTTAGCAGCACACCGCGTTAGAAATGTCTATGCTCTGGGTCCATGAAGCAGGACTACGTACAGATCAAAGCACTCGAAGTGGACACCCAGGTGTATGTGGCCGGGCAGCTGTTCGAGCACGACATCCGGCTTGCCGCCAGGCAAGGCGTCAAGAGCATTATGAACAACCGGCCCGATGGCGAGGCCCCCGGGCAACCTGCCAATGCCGACCTGGCCAGGGTCGCCGAGGAGCTTGGCGTCAAATACGTCTTCTTTCCAATCGTTGCGAGCAGCGTTACGCGGGAAGATGTCGATAACTTCGCCAAAGCCTGTGAGGAGCTCGAAAGGCCGCTGCTGATCTTTTGCCGCTCGGGCGCACGCTCCACACGCATGTGGGAACTGGCCGAGTCCATCTAGCCACCCTGGCCATGATGTTTCTGCGCCGACACTTCAGCCGGAGAACGATGGCCGAGCTGCTGCGGCTCGCGCTGCCCATGGTCGTTTCTCAGGGCACGTTCGCGGTAATGATCTTCACCGATCGCTATTTCATGTCGCAGATCGACCCGGTGCATATGGCGGCGGCGCTCGGTGGCGGCGTTGCGTCGTTCTTCTCGTTCTGCTTCTTCACGGGCTTGCTCGGGTACGGCAACGCGATGGCGGCGCAATATCTCGGTGCAGGTCAATTGCAGAAATGCCCCAGGGTCGTCACCCAGGGATTGCTCATGACCTTGATGAGCGCTCCCTTCCTGACTCTGATCACATTTCTCGTCGCCGGTATTTTCGAAACCATGGGGCACGAGCCGGAACTCGTGGAGCTCGAGCGCACCTATTACCTGATCCTGATGTCCGGTGTCCTCGTAACACTGGCAAAAACAGGCATCGCATCCTATTTTGCCGGCATCGGCCGAACCTACGTCGTCATGATTTGCGATGTATTCGGCCTCGTCGTCAACGTGCCCCTCAGCTACGTCATGGTGTTTGGCAAGCTCGGGTTCGCGGAGATGGGTATCGTCGGCGCAGCCCTGGCCACCGTCATTTCGACGATCCTGGCGTTCGTGCTATTCGTGGTGTTCTACCTGCACAAGGAACACCGCGACAAATTCGCCGTACTGCAATCGTTCACAATCGACACCGGGATTCTCAAGCGCTACTGGCGGCTCGGTTTCCCGTCAGGTCTGGAGCTGTTCCTGAACGTGGCGGCTTTCAACCTGTTCCTCCTGATGTTCCAGTCCTATGGCATCGCCGAGGGCGCCGCGGCGGCCATCGTGTTCAACTGGGACATTCTTTCCTTCATACCAATGATCGGCTTGCACCTCGGTGTGATCAGCCTCGTCGGCCGTTTTGTCGGCGCCAGGGACATGACGCGCGTCAACGAGGTTATGACCGCAGCCTTCATGCTCGCGACTGCGTATGGCCTTGTGCTGGCGACGATCTACATTGGCTATCGCTATCCGTTGGTGGAAGTTTTCGCCCCGCCGAGCGGCGACTTCTCGGCAATCCGCACGCTATCGGCATGGATGATGATCGGCCTCTCGAGTTACGTGCTGGCAGATGCCGTCATACTCGTTTCGGGTGGCATCCTGCGCGGCGCCGGCGACACGCGCTGGCTCATGATCGCGTCCGTGACGCTGCACTGGGCAATGCTCGTGGCGCAATTCTTCATTATCCTGGTACTCGAACTCAGCCCGCACGTGTCGTGGATTGCCTTCGTAATGATGATTCTCGCGATCGCCGTCGTGTATGCCGGGCGCCTCAGCCATGGACGCTGGCGCGATCCGGAGGTGCTCGAGCGCGTGATGGCAGAGTAGAATGGCTTCCCATGTCATTCGTGGCTGAACTGAAACGCCGCCAGGTGCTGCGCACAGCCGCGGCCTACGTCGCCG
>JARRLQ010000084.1:0-8095 GCA_037386905.1 Woeseiaceae bacterium | reverse complement strand
GTCACTCAAGGGCTTCTCGGCAAATCGCTCGACCCGGGCGGCGATTTGCGAGTTGGGAGTAGACGGGTCGGCAAGATCGCTCAGCGGGACGCGATACAGCGAGGAACCACTGAGTGCGCCGAAGTAGAGCCACTTTTTGTCGAGGGCGATGCCGTCGACACCGCCGCGCAACGAGAATACGCCGCCATAAAATGACATCTCGCGATCCTGGTTCCTGATCAGGTATTTCTCGGCCGACACCGATGGGTGACCTTCGAGAATGCGGCGTGCTGTTGCCGTTTCAATATCAACGACGATGATGGCCGGATTCATAAGCCAGAAACTGGCATCGGCGATGACGGCCGTACGGCCGTCGGCGCTGATCTGCAGGTCCTGCAGGAACGAGCCCTTGGGCGCAATCGTGTCGTCGAACTTCTGGTCATGGAGCAACTCGCCCGTTGCGAGGTCAAACGCCAGCAAGCGCGCCGTGCGCATACCATGATTGCCATGATCGATTGTCCACAAACGATCAAATCGATCGATGACGACCCCGAGTGGCGTGTCGAACAGCTGCTGCTGTGACTTGCCATCGGGGTACGGGACGGCCGCGCCGTCGACGTACTCGAGCAGCTTGTTGCCCTTTGGCCGTGCCTCCGGGTGAACGGTAAAAAAGATGCGCCCGCTCTTGCTGACTGCGACATTGCCGATGGGCAGGCGGTATTCAAGCACTTCTTCAAGTGCGTCTTCGGCGAGGACAGGGGACGTTGAAAGGTTGGGGTAGGGCTCGCCGCCTCCGTAGCGAATCCATGCCACAATTGTCCCTGTCAGTAACAGTATTAGTAAGTACAGCAGTATTTTCTTCATGTTGGTCTGCTGCGTTCAGCGACGCCCACCCCGAGCAGAATTTTACATGAATGCACGTGCCTGTCAGCCGCCAAATGCGATAAGCCAGGCGAGAATCAGGATTGCAGGCGCCGCTATCGCGGCGGTTTTCTGCCAGTCGGGGTCGGTCAGTTTGTGCCGGTAGCGAGTCAGCAGCATGCCGCCAACAAAGCCGCACAAAAAGCCCATCAGGTGCGCGCCGACATCGGTATTGTCATCGCCGGCACCGGTATACATCAGCAGCGCGAGGCCTCCGACGATGGGCCCGATACGGTAAGACCAGCGATCCTGCTTCATGAGCTTGGCACGCCACACGAAGCCCGCGGTCAGGCCGAGCACGGCGAACACGGCTGTCGAGGCGCCGATGGCCTTGTGTGTCGAATCCAGTAGCAGAACATTGACGAAATTACCGGCCATGGCACACACGATGGCTGCCAGCCACGCGACGCCGGAACCGAGTACACGCCCGGCAAGATAGCCGAAGAACGTGCCGAACACGATGTTGCCGGCAAGATGACGAAAGTCGGAGTGCATCGTCAACGCCGTGATCGCGCGCCACCATTCCCCGGCGCGGATGAATTCGCCATCGACCCGGCCGGCATACAGCCAGTCCTGGTTGAACGCAGAGTTCCAGGACAACAAGGTGAAAACCACAACGGTCACGACGTAACCGATAACGCCAGGGACCGCATTCTGGTACGGGTAGGGCTGTACCGGTTGCGGGCGTACCGGTGGATTCTCGTCCTCGTAGAGCCGTAGTTCGGTCATGGCCGCCGCTGAAAATTCTGCCGGAACGATGACGGCATAACCCGACATGTCGCCAATGACCTCGTGCGGAATTTCGGCCGACGCGAGCACAAGCGCACGATCAGCACAGGCGCGCCGATTCCGGCTCTCGAACACTACTCGCATGTCGTCCATCATCGATTCGGGTAAGCTTAACAGCCGTTTTACCGCAGGCCGGGTCAATGAAACGTCGAATTTGTCTTCTTATTGGGTCATGTTTGCTCGCTGCAAGTGCAGCGGCGGAAGTAATCGATGCAGCGCCGAACGGTTTTTCGCTCGTTCACGAGGTCACTGTGTCGGCTGCAAGGCAGGATGCCTGGAAGGCCGCCATTCGTGAGGTGGGCAAGTGGTGGAGCTCAGATCACACGATCACCGGTAATGCCGCAAACATGACGATCGATCCTGTGCCGCAAGGTTGTTTCTGCGAGGTCATTGGCGAGAGCGGCGGCGTCGTTCACATGACCGTTACATTTGCCAACCCGAACGTATTACTGCGCCTTACGGGCGGGCTCGGACCGCTTGGGTTGCTCGGTGTCGACGGCAATATGACCTGGGAGTTCGAGGATAGTGAAGACGGCACGATGATTCGTTTTTCCTATGCCGTCGGCGGTTATCGCCCCGGCGGGCTTGAAGAAATGGCGGGTCCGGTCGACTACGTCATCGGCGAGGCGCTGCAAAGACTCAAGGCCCATATCGACACGGGCGACGCGGATGCTGCCAGCGTTCGCTGAGATAGCAGCGGGCGTTCGCCGCATCGTCGCCCCAAATCCGTCGATGATGACGGGTCCCGGAACCAACACCTATCTCGTCGGCGAACGCGAAGTCGCGGTCATTGATCCGGGCCCGGCAATGCCCGAACATATTGAAAATATTAAAGAAAAATCAACGGGTTCTATCCGCTGGATCCTGGCGACGCACACGCATCCGGATCACTCTCCGGGGGTGGCGCAGCTCGCTGAAATGACCGGTGCCGAGGTCCTCGGCATTCCGGCGCCCGATGGCCAGCACCAGGACAAGACATTCGCGCCTTCGCGAATTCTTGCTGACGGCGACGTGCTCGAAACGGACGAGTTTCGGCTCGAGGCGGTGCACACGCCGGGGCACGCCTCGAATCATCTTTGCTACCGGCATGCGGGTCACAACTGGTTGTTCACGGGCGATCATGTCATCGACGGCTCCACGGTCGTCATCGACCCGCCCGACGGCAACATGAAGCACTACATCGAGTCGCTGCAGAAGTGCCGCGATCTGCAGTGCGACGCACTCGCCCCGGGCCATGGCGAAGTAATCGATGACCCGACCCGCGCGATCGACTGGATCATCGACCACCGTCTGGAACGCGAAGAAAAAGTGCGTGCCGCCATCGAAGCCAACCCGGACCTGACGACGCACGAACTCGTGCCGCACGTCTACCAGGACGTGCACAAGAAGCTCTACGGCTGGGCCGAGCGTTCATTGCTCGCTCACGCACTCAAGCTCGAAGCAGACGGCATCGCGAGCAGGACGCACGAGCGATGGCGCGTTACCTGATAGCCGCGCTTACTGCTTTGGTCCTGGTTGTCATGCTGACCTGGTTCCCGCGCGATGTGCCCGGTGTCTCCGACACCACCGAGCCCGTGCCAGGACGATCATCGATTGCACCTGCCGCGGAGGACGCTGTTGTCGACGAAATCGATGTGTCGTGGGCGAGACGCTCAACGACGCTCGGTGCTTGTCCGGGTTTCGAGGATGATAAATCTGTAGAAAAACTCCTTGCGGAATATGAGTCGCAGCGAGAGCAAATGTTGCGCGTACTCGAAAAGTCGCACGATGCGGAGCATCTGATGGTCGCTGCACTGGCCGCCCGGCCCGATGACGCAGACAGGGCGCTGATGCTTCTCGGGGATGCGGCTTTTAGGGATCCCGCGAATCCCATGATCGCGTCACAGTTGCTCGATCTGTGCCTCGATACTGGGCACTGCAGCCGCGCCCGACCAGAGATGGAGCGCAACCTGGTTGCCGCCGACAAGGCGAATGTTCTTGCCTGGGTCCAGGTCGCCAGGAGCCGGCTGTCGAGAGATGATGAGCAGGGAGCGCTATCGGCGATGCGCGAGGCGGCGGCAGCGGCGATAGTGGAAGATTATCTCGTCGAATATGCAATGACATACGACCGCGCACTGGCCGCGTCTTCCGACCTGGAGCCATATGCAAGAATGTACGCCGCTTTCATGCATGCGGCTGGAGTATTCGCGTCTGAGACCCTGATCTTTGAAGATTGCCGCGAGCGCGCGCCAGATTCCGCCGAATGGGCTGATTTGTGCATCAGGGTCGCAGAGCGGCTCGAGCAGGATGGGCGCACGATGATGCTCCAGTCGATCGGTCTGGGCATGCAAGCGATCCTGTACAAGCTTGTCGGTGACACCCGGGAACAGGAACGGACACTGGATCGCGAGCGCGCGTTTCGGGCCCGGTTCGATCCGTTGCTTCATCGTGCTGTCCGCGTCGAGGAACTGGGAGATGCTACGGTGATGCGAAGGTTCCTGGAGATCTTCGATGCCAGCGGTGAACTCGAGGCCATGCAGTACCTTGCCGACGAAGTCGAGGCGCGATTGCCGCCTGTGAGCGATGCCGATCAGCAGGCCTGCTTAGCCCCTTGATCTGCGGGCCCAGTTCGCATAGCGTACGCCCTCGGATTTTGAGGAACCACCCATGACATTCGTCGTCACCGAAGCCTGCATCAAGTGCAAACTGACCGATTGCGTCGAGGTTTGCCCGGTTGACTGTTTCCACGAGGGCCCGAACTTTCTCGTGATCGACCCCGAGGAATGCATCGACTGCACGCTGTGCGAGCCCGAGTGCCCGGTCGAGGCAATCTACTCCGAAGACGAGTTGCCGGAAGGGCAGGCGCACTTCCTCGAGCTCAATGCCGAGTTGTCCGAGCAGTGGCCCGTCATCACCGAGATGAAAGACCCGCCCGACGACGCCGACGACTGGCGAGACGTCAAGGACAAGCTGCAGTACCTGGAGCGCTAAGTAGATTGAATGAACGCTGCAAGTACTGCAGCCAGTTCTTCGCCTTTATCTTCTTGTAAGAAATGGCCTGCGTCGCGAATGATGACGTGGTCCTGGCCGGCTGCGCCGGGTACGAGCTTCTTGAAGACCTTCTCGCCACCCGACATGATCGGGTCCTTGTCACTGAACGTGGTCAGGAAAGGTTTCTGCCAGTTCATCAGCACGGCCCAGGCCTGGCGATTGGCCTCCGAGGCCGGGTCGTCCGGCGTGATGGGGACCAGCATCGGGAACTTGCGGGCGCCGGCCTTGTAGCTGTCGTCCGGGAACGGCGCGTCGTACGCGGCAACGACCTCGTCGCTGAGTTCCGACACCGTGGCATTCTGCAGAATGCGGCCGATGTCGAACTTCGGACTCGTGCGTGCGAATTCGCGCCACTGCAAAAACGCCTCGTTCATACCCTGGTCGCCGGTAGGCAGTGCACCATTGCCGATGGCGATGCGCGCGAAGCGCGATTCGTCCTCGGCGGCCACGCGCAGCCCGATCAGCGAACCCCAGTCCTGGCCGAACAGCGTGATGTTCCTGAGGTCGAGCGTTTCTACAAACTGCTGCATCCACGCGATGTGACCAGCGAATGTGTAGTCATCCTGTTCAGCAGGCTTGTCGGACTTGCCGAAACCGATCAGGTCGGGCGCGATCACTCGATTCCCGGCAGCCTCAAGCGGCGGGATCATCTTGCGGTAGAGATACGACCAGCTCGGCTCGCCATGCAGCAGCAGCACAGGCGCCGCGTCGGCAGGCCCCTCGTCAACGTAATGCATGCGCAGCCCGCCAATGTCGACATAGTGTGGCTCGAAGTCGTAGCCGGGAAGGTTTTCAAACCGGTCATCCGGTGTGCGTAGAGCAGTCATCCCCGTATCATAGCCGTATGAGCAGCTTTCGCGCCAAAGTCGTGCGCGCAGTGACCGGTGCGTGGTTCAAAACCGTCGATGCGGAGACGGCGGATGTGCAGCGCGTGCGCAGTGTGTGGCATTTCCTGGCAGGCACATTGTGGACGGCCTCCGGCGTGGATGTCCGCAAGGCCAGCGTCGCCGGTATGACCTGCGAGTGGCATACGCCACAGGCAGCTGACAAGGGCAAGGTCATTCTCTACCTGCATGGTGGCGCCTACATCATGGGAAATTTCGCAACGCACCGGCAGATCGTCAGTTACATTGCGCGTGCGTGCAGCGTGCGCACACTGCTGCCCGAATATCGCCTTGCGCCGGAACACCCGTTTCCTGCCGCAGTCGAAGATGCACTGTCGGCATATCGAGAGCTGCGCGATGACGGCTACGCGCCCGGCGACATTGTCGTTGCCGGCGATTCGGCTGGCGGCGGGCTAACGATGGCCTTGTTGCTGTCACTGCGCGATGCTGGCGAGCCAGTGCCCGCGGGCGCGGTGTTGTTCTCTCCGTGGCTGGACCTGACCGGCTCGGGCGAATCCATGCAGACCCGTGCCGATCGCGACCCGTGGTTCAAGCCGAGCGAGCTGGCTTTCATGCGCAGCTACTACTGCAAGGACCACGAGTTCGAGCACCCGCTGGTATCGCCCGTATTTGCCGATGTCAGCGGTCTGCCGCCGATCTACATCCAGGTTGGCGACGACGAGATATTGCTCAGTGATTCAACGCGCATCGCGGAAAAGCTGGAGCAGGCGGGCGGCGACGTAACACTCGAGATCTGGCCCGGGATGTGGCACGTGTTCCAGGTGTTCGTGCACCAGATGCCGGAGAGCAAGCAGGCCATTCGGAAGATCGCGCCCTTCATCAGGGCGCGGCTGGGATTGTCAGAAGCCTGATTGCTTCTGCGAGTCGTCGAACATCTTCGTAAGGAATGAGCGAATCGCGGGCTCGGCTTCGTCCCGAGACATCAGCTTCTGCTTTTCAAGCACGACCGCCATGTCCTTGATGGAACGCTTGCCGTCAATCAGCGACATCATGAACGAGTAAATCTGTGTCGTCATCGCCTGGCTGCGGAACGACTGCGTCAACGGCACCGGCTCCTTGCCCGTGACGATCCAGTCGGGCAGGGCGCGGTGACGTGGCGCCTTGTCGGCATCACGTTCCTTGTACGCGGAGAACGAAAACACCTTCTCCTGGCGACCGTGACGGCTGGCCGGGGAACACATGTAGGGAATCGTGGCCTCGGCGACATACGGATCGCTGAATCCGTTCTCAGCGACGATCGCCTTGGTTTCCTCGGGGCTGTAGCGGCGGGCGTGTTCGGGCGCCGAGAATGCCAGCGAGCCGAAATTGACCCAGCGGCCTTCGGGTTTCAGCAGGTTGTTTATCCGCGCCGCCATGACTGGAAAGTCTTCGGTGATGATGTCGATCAACCACGGTGTGACGACGGTATCGAATGAGCTTTCGGCAAATGGCGGGCGCAGCGCATCGCCGAGAACCAGGTGGAATCCGTCGCGCACGACATCCGGGGCGGACAGCGTTCGCAGCACTGCATCGTCCTCGAGCGACTTCGGCGCAATCGGGAATTCGTACATCTTGAGCGTGTCGCCATTGATGACGGCTTTGGCAACGAGCAACAGCAGCGGATTGAAATCCATAGCGACAGTCGTCGTGCAGTCCATCTGCATGTGCAGGTCGTAAGCAAGGCGGCATGCACCGGCGCCGAGGACGAGTACGTTGCCGAGCTCGGCACTGTCGTGCAGCACCGAGCGCAGTTGCTTCATCGAAGCCTTGTTTTCGTCATCGCCCCAGGCCCAGTCGCGATGCACGTTGGCATAGTAGGTGTTTAGCGCCTGGTCCGCCGGAAGGCGCGTGCGCAGCGCCAGGTAGCTTTCATAGTTACCGTGCAGCGATTGCACGTCGACCGGCTGCAGCAATTTTTGCAGCGATCGCCGATGCGAGTCCGTGGCCTTCCTGTATCGCTCGAGGCGCCGTTTCGTGAGCGGGCGCAGGTTCTTGTCGGCGAGTTCCGCTTCGAGCGACGCGGACTCCTGGCTCAGTTTCTGCAATGCGAACTGCAGGCGGCCGCGCCATTCCCCTAGCGTCGCCTGCGGCTCGGCAAACATCCAGGGGATGCTGTCAATTGACGGGAAATCGATCTTGCAGGCCTTGCAACTGTATATGCCATCGGACAATTCGAGAGGCGTCTTGTCGCAGCGCGGGCAGGCTAGCAGGTCCTTTAGCATGTGCCGGAGTATACCTGTCGGAACGGCCCATGGCCGCGACAAAAAAAGGGGTCAGAGCCCTAGGGCTCTGACCCCAGTCAGGGGGTTGAAATCAGACGGGGTTGCCGATCGTGCCGCTACAGATCGGTGTGAATGCCGTCAGGCTGTCCTGCATGGTTGCATTACCCAAACCGTGGTTCGGGAACACATTGCCGAATTGTCCCTGCTCGCCGTGCAGCGCCATGTAGTTGAGCAGCACCGTGTTGACGAGCAAGGGCACATTGTTGGCTG
>JARRLQ010000083.1:0-9028 GCA_037386905.1 Woeseiaceae bacterium | reverse complement strand
GAAGCCCCGCTCACTTACGAACGGGGCCTCAGGGGGGGACTGCAAATCAGAAGTTAAACGCGACTTTAACTCCATAAGTACGAGGTGCGCCGAACAACCAGTTGAAATCATCGTTGCCGGGACCGGCGCTGACAAACGTCGCGTAACTGATCGGCCGCTCGTCCTCCAGGTTGCGCACGTAACCCATTACGCTCCAGGATTCATTGCCGCTAACCCACTCGAGACTAACGTCTGTCTGCGTGTAGGCTTCCTGCTCGTCATCCGAGTAGTTGAAGACCGTGTTGTAGTAGTCGCTCTTGTACCGGCTGAAAATGCTTCCTACCAGCTCGCCAGCGCCAACGTTCCATACATGGTCATAACTAAATGTCAGAATCCATTCCGGAGCGTTTGGCATCGTGTTGCCCGTGGCGTCACTGGGTATTGTGTTAATGCCATCGCAACTCGGATCGCCAACACACTGGATAGCTTCTTCGAGCGGTTCGAATTCCTTGAACTCGGCGTTCGTGTACATCGCGCCGAACCCGAGCAGTCCACTGTCACCAATTGCCTTTTCGTACTGACCCTCGACTCCCCAGATGTCGGCGCTGCCTGCGTTGAAGATCTGAGCGCCAACAGCCGTATTTAGAAGCACCGATGCCTGCAGGTCTGTGTAGTCGTAGAAGTAGGCGTTGGCGTTAAACGTGCTGTCGCCAAACTGATTCTTCGAGCCGACTTCGTAGGCCAGGACTTGCTGATCTTGGCGTAGTGCAGTGAGCTGTCGTTCGGTGTGAAGTTGAGTCCTGCGGTCCAGGTCGTTTCGTTATTATCGAGACTTTCCGCTACTACCACGTTTGCATCTTCAATCGGCCGCAAATTTTCGAAACCACCGTTAGCGAATGCAGGAGGTCCGGCGAAGTTATAAAAGGTGCCGGACTTGTCATCCTGGGTGTAACGGACGCCAACCACTGCCGTTATCGTGTCCCCGAAAGGAATCTCGACTTGCCCGAACAGCGCCTGTGATTCGGAATCAAAATCCGGGCGATAGAACGTGTTCAACCAGATACCGAATCCCTGCGGGTCCGCAGCGCCGCCAAAAGGCAGGTGCAATCCGCCGAAGAAGTCGAGTTCCTCCTTGAAATAGAAGGCTCCCACCTGCCATAGCAGGCCTCCATCATCGCCGCCCGAGAAGCGCAGCTCGTGCGTTGTGTTGTCTACCTCACTGTCGCGGTAGAAGACCAGGCCGGGGAGCGGATCCTGTCCCAGCAGTTCGGCATTTCTCATCGCAAAGCGGTAGGTAACTGCAAACGCATCGAAATTCAGGTCTGCCTGGCCACGGAAGGCGGTAGCGTCAACGTCTCGGAAACCTTTTTCCTGCGGCGAAAGGTTGACGTAATTGTCACGCTTGACGTCGCTGTCGAGATAGCTGGTGTTGTATGGAGCGCAACCTATTCCCGGGTTGAAATCTGCAACCTGCACCCAACCAGGGGCATCGCACTGGCCGGTACCTGGCGGTGGGCCATCGACCTCGAATCCCGGCGTATTCACGTTTATGGATCCATAGGATGCGTGATAGGTTGATTCGCTTTGCTCGGCCGCAAGGTACAGGGAAAACACATCGTTGGGCTGGATCAGGAATCCGATTCTCGCTGCCTGTACGTCCTGGTCATTGGTGTCGAAGGAGAAATTCGGGTGCTCATTGTAGCCGTCATGCTCGGCGCTCATTGCGGCGACGCGAACAGCGAACGATTCGCCGGCCGCAAAGTTGACTGCGCCGTTCAGAATCTGCGAGCCGTAGTCGCCGAAATCAGCAGAGACGATGCCTTCAACGCCGTCAAGGGACGGCTTTCGAGCAATAGCGTTGACTGCCCCGCCGGTCGCGTTGCGACCATACAGGGTGCCCTGCGGACCGCGAAGAACCTCAACACGTTCCAGGTCAAATAGTGCCGCGTTGATGAACTCAGGACGGTTGATGTAGTCGCCGTCGATGTTGAACACGAGTGCCTGGTCCTGGGTCTCGTCGTTACTGTTCGATTGAATGCCACGAACTGACATGCGAACGGCACCAAGATCATTGACTGCCGTGAAGTCCGGTGCCAATCGCGCAATACTTTGCAGATCGGTGATGCCGGCTCTGGCTATCTCCTCGTCCGAAAATGCGCTCATTGCGATCGGCACATCCTGCACGCTCTGTTCACGGTACTGGGCTGTAACGACCAGTTCCTCGATTAGTGCCTCTTCGGCATTCTGGCCCATTGCGGGCACCGCAATGACGGAGATGAATAGTGACAGCGCGGCGCGCTGTATGCTCGAGATTGAACTCATTGTCTGTGTCCCCCCTGATGAATTGGGCAATAGCGGCTTTCGCGGCTTGCATGGCAGCTGGCTGCTCGCAGGCGCGTTCGCCAATTTTCAGGATTAGAATACTAATTCTAGTTGATGGAGTAAAGCGTTTTTTCGATGTGCGGCGCCGAATCGCGGCCACCTGCGCCTTGCAGTATGGAAACCAAGTAAAAACAAAGTATTAGAGTACTATATCGGGTCCCTGACGAGGATATGCGCCCCGCTCAGGGCGCGTAATGCACCTCGTTGGCCGTGTCAGAAACTAGAATGGGAGTTTCGTTATTTCCAGAGGGCGGCGCGCAGGTCAGCTCATCTGACCAGTACCATCCGGCGCCGCGCCTTGCCGCCGAACCCGAGGTCCAGCCGCGGCGGCAGGTAGGACGCGCTGTACTGGCTGACAACTTCGACATCGTGAAGGCCAGGCTGGAGCCCGCCGGGCTTGCGAACCGTCAGGATGGCCGGCTCGGTGATGCCCCAGTTGACGTCCGCGTTGTCGGCGAGTTCGGCCTGTTCGTAGGTCTGGCCGTCGATCGTCCAGGCGACCTGGGCGCCCACGAAAGTCTCGCCGTCCACCGTTACGGTCGCCGGGCGCAGCTGCGACAGCCACACGCCGCGATAGTAGTCGAGCCGGATCGGCACCTGGAATCCTGTGATCTCGCCACCCTCGACGACATTGCGGAAACCGCGCGACTGGATGGCCGGGAATTCGAGTGTTCTCATGAGTGTCTCCTTTAAGTCCTGTCAGGCTTCGCCGAGCAGGCGCTTCATCATCACGTGCTGGCGGCGCAGCTGGTCAGAGGCATGCCCGAGTGTTTCTTTGGGGCCTTCGTATTCACTCAGCAGGTAGCCATCCCAGCCGTGTTCGACGAGGATGCCAAGGATTTCCTCGTAAGGATGGGTGGGCTCGGTGAGTTCGTCCGTCATGTGCGTGAACTTGGCGTGGCACGCATAGGTGTAGGGCAGAAGATCGACCATGTCGGCGGGCGCGCTCGGCTCATTGGGCATGCCGGGAATCTGTAACCGTCCTTCGGTCTGGAACACGCCGAAGTCGATGTTCAGGCCGAAATACTTCGTGCCCGTTTTCTCGATGAAATCGACGTAGTCGTCGACCGCCTGCGACTTCAGTTCAGTCGGCTGGTGAATCTCCGGGCACATGCGCACGTTCATCTCCTCGGCCACCGGCAACGCCATCTCGATGAACTCACGCCAGTTGGCAACCGGCGTGAGAATCTCGTCGATGACGCCGAGCTTGGTTCGTGCCACGGTAAAGCCGAGGCGGTTGGCGAGCTCGAGATCCCTGACGAGAGACTCGTAAGATTCCTGCGTCGTCAGTTCGTGACCAGGTATGCGCCGCGAATCGACCCAGTGGCCGTACTCGACAGGAACAATTTCGTACTGCTCCAGCATCGCGAACCAGTTCTCGACCCATTCGTCCGTCGGCTCGGGATAATTCTCGATATGCCCGTTTGCAAGAATCTCGAGTCCCGTCGCCTCCATGTCGTACATGTCGACGAAACAGTCCTCCATAGTCATTGTCATGCCGTACTCGCCGGAATAGCTGTACAGCGATACACCACGCTTCGGTTTGGCAACGGATGCGGCCATCGATTCATCTCCTTTTTCTGCGGCGGCGTCAGCCACCAGTGAGCCTGTTCCAGGCAATGAAGCAACAGCAGCCAAACTGGCTGTCGCATTCAGGAATTCTTTTCGAGTCAGTTTGGTCAACGGGATGCTCCTGTAAGGATGCCGCGCGCAACAAGGTGTGCAAGGCTGTCGTCGAGAGCGCCGAACACATCGTGTTCCTGATCCACCTCCATTTCGAGGTAGTAGTCGCTGATGCCCGCTGCCGACGAGTTTTGAATGGCCGACTGCCAGTCGATTTCTCCTTCGCCCAACGGCAGCGCCGGCAGGTACGGCACTTTTTCCGGAGGCTGCCTGCCATCGCGCAGGTGCATGGCGAAAAATCGGCCCCGGTTGCGGCTCACCACGGCCTGCCAGTCCGCACCTGACACTATGGCACCCGATGGATCGAGTTCGATGCGGCACACGTTGGCATCAACCTGGCGGAACAGTTCGTCGGCCAGCAACGTGTCGTCAATCGTCTGCCAGACGTCGTTCTGCGTGTGGTACGCAAACTCCATCCCCCGCGCTGCGATTTCCGCCCCGATCAGGTTGAGCGACGCAAACGCATCCTGCCAGGCAGGCAAAGTCGGTTCGGGTGGAACCGGAAGGGCGGCCAGGACGATGACGCGGCAGCCCACATCCCTTACCCAGTTGATGGTCGGGTCGAATTTGTTCGCGGTCAGTTCGTCATGGGTGACATGAGCCGCAGTGGATCCGATTTGCGCCGCGCCGAGCGCAGAACGGATCTCGTCGGGCTGCCAGTCGGCAAGCTCGCCGAAATCGCCCCAGGGATTGCCGGCGCAACCTCGAAACGAGCAAAGTTCAATGCGTTCGAAGCCCATCGAGCGCACGCGTTGCAGTGTGCCCGCAAAGTCGACCGCCATCTCTCGACGCAAGCAATGCGCCTGCAGCCCGACCTGCTGCGCTCTCAACCCCATGCGGGTTCATTGCCGGCCTTCCACTTCATGCTGCAGCCATTACTTGGCCACTGCGGTTCGGGGACGGGCTGGCCGGCGATGATGGCATCGGCCGCGGCACGCAGATCTTCGCCATTTACCGGCAGTTCGGTTCGCGGGCCCTTGCTGTGCTCAGTTCTCGGCCGGCTGCTGTCGAACTGGCCACAGTACGCCAGCTTTCCTTCGCGGTCATACAGGAAGAAGTCCGGGGTACAGACAGCCTTGTAGTCGATCGCGACTTGCTGCGATTCATCATAGAGGTAGGGAAACGTAAAACCGTGCGCTTTCGCGAATGCCACCATGTGCTCTGGCGAGTCATCCGGGAAGGCCTCTGCGTCGTTCGAGCTGATGGCCGCGATGCCGATGCCCTTGTCCTGGTACTCGCGGGCGAACTCGCTGAATCCGTCAATGATATGCAGCACAAAAGGACAGTGATTGCAGATAAACGCGATGAGCGTGCCGTTCTCACCAGCCACATCCTGCAGCGTGTACGTATTGCCGTCCGTTCCCGGCAGCGAAAAGTCCGGCGCGGGTGTATCGAGCTCGATGGTCAGCGATTCGAACCTCATGCCGATGCTCCCGCGGCGCGCTTGCTGCGCCTGAACAGGTAAAGGCCGCCGTACAGCACTATCAGGATTGCCGGAATGATGCTCATGATGCGAATGGCGTCCGATCCCGGCGCATTGTCCATGATGCGGCCCATCACGGGCAGGATCAGCGACACCGAGAACATGCCGAGCCCGCCCATGATCGACAGTCCGAAAGCACCACTTTGTGGCAGGTTCTCGGAGATGAACGACAACGTGGTCGGCCAGAAAAACGTAATGCCCACGGCGAACACGGCAGCAGCCACGAATACGAATGAACCCGACGCGCTGGTCAGCAGCCACAGGCCGATAAACGAAAAGATCGCAGAAAAGAGCAGCATGCCGTCAGTGCCGATGCGCGCGGCAATTGGACCCGCATACGCGCGGCCGAAGATCATGATGCCGTTGATGTACGCAAGGACGAGCAGGGCGTTGACGCCTGTTGCACCGAGCAGCGACTCGATGCGCTGCGTTGTGCCCAGCTCGGTCGCCGCCGATAGCAGCATGCACAGGCCGATGAACAGGTACAAAGGCGTTGCCAGCGATTTCAGGGAATCCAGGTGACTGACTCCCATCTCGACGCGCTCGGTGACGGGGAACTTCTGGCCAATCAACAGGTAGCCATACACGGCGATCGGGATGAACAGCAACCCGACCATGACTTGCCAACCCAGGCCAGCCTGGTCCATGACAAGGTAGCCGAGAACGGAGCCCGTAACGATCCCTGCCGGCCACCAGAGGTGGAACCGGTTCAGCATCTTCACTTTCTGGTTCGGATAGCTGCTCGCGACCAGCGGATTGCACACCGCTTCGACCATGCCGTTGCCCAGCCCCATTAAAACCGTTGCTGCGAACAGAGACTCGAAACCCGTCGCCAGCAGCGTTGCGATGGTGCCGGTGACATGCAGGACGAACGCGAACAGCATGCCTTTCTTCATGCCGAGGAAATCGACGATCGGGCCGCCGATGATCATCGCAACCGTGAAGCCCCAGAACGCCGGCATGAACGCGTAGCCGATCTGCTCCAGCGTCAGTCCGGCCCCCGCCGGCCCGAAGACGGTTTCCAGCCGGGCCCGGAACGCGAATGTCATCGCGGTGACGAGTAGTGCAATGCAACTCGCGGCGAACAGGCGCGATCGATGGATTTCTCCCATAAGTCTCTCCCGGCTAAATTAAAATAGTAATTCTAATTTATAGATGAAATCAAGCCGCCGCGAGCAGGATCGAGGGGAATTGCGGCTGGTTATTTGCCGTTCTGCAGCTCAGCGGGATCGCCGAGCAGGAAGTACAGGACCATCAGGCTGACGTCATCGACGAGCGCATTCCAGTCGCCTTCCGCCATGACGTCCGGCGTGGTGCCCAGCCCGAGGTAGCGGCCAACGGCCGCGTACATGATGCGAAAGGCCGAATTAACGGCGTGCTCCGGGTCCGGGTGGCGAATTTCGTCGCGCCGGTCGAGTATCAGCAATTCGAAGTCGCGCACAGACTGGGCGAACGACTCCTTGCCCGCGGCGGCAACCAGCTCGTCCATTGGCGCGATCTGCATGAACACCCTGAGGAGCCCGGCGTTCCTGCGCAGGAATTCGCCATATTCATGAACCGACTGCGGGATCAGCTCGCGCAGTGTCAGTCCTTTGCGACGCAGGGCATTGACCATTAGCGCATGTTCCTGGTTGATGCGGTCCAGAAACCGGATCTGGACTTCGCGCACAAGCTCCTGCTTGTTGGCGAACAAGTGGTAGATCGAGCCGATCGAGACCTTGGAGCGCTTGCTGACTTCCTGTAGCGTGAAATCCGCGTAGCCTTCCTCCTCGAGCATCGTGGCCGTTGTGTCCAGCAGGCGTCGCAATGATGACCGGCTGCGATCCTGCTTGGGAGCGCGCGGTCCGGTCCTTGATCTCGAAGGTGCGGCCATTGGTCCTGTCCCGTGGCGAATACGAAGGCGCGAGTATAACGCCAGTTGACGATCGCCATAGTTTAGAATAAATGTTCTAATAACGCCAAGATCACCCGAGGGGCATGCAAATGGCAAAAGCAAAGGGCGCATTCGGGCCGAAACCGATGAAAATCAGTGTGCTTACGGCAGCACTGCAGGAACTGACGCCGCGCGACAGGCGCGATGCCGATCCGGACCTTGCGATCGAGGAATGGCTCGAATTCTCGCGGGATATTGGTTCGCCGTACATCCAGCTTGCGGCGGCATTGCATCCGACTCTCAGCGATGTGCCGGCCGAGGCCATGCTCGACCCGGTGGCTAACACGCTGGACCTGCGCGAACCGTTCGACGAGAAACGCGCCGAGCGTGTCAGGGCGGCGATGAAGGCGACCGGTGTTGGTCTTTCGGATCTTGCGTACTTCGACAACATGCTGGTCGCTGACGACAAAACCCGGCAGGCGAAACACGATTTCATGCTGCGCGTGTTCGACGCGGCGGTGCTGCTGGGGACCAACGCGGTATGCGGCTTCGTCGGCCGCAACTACGATCTCGAGATGGACGCCAATCTCGACATGTTCGAGCAGGTGTTCGTGCCGTTGCTCAAGGAAGCGAAAGCGCGCGGCCTGACGTATCGCGTCGAACAGTGCCCAATGCCCGGCTGGACGACGCTCGATCGATGGCACAACAACATTGCGTATGCGCCGGGACCCTGGATCGCATTGCATCGCATCTGTGAAAGACACGGTGTCGGCGATCAGTTCCGCATCCACTACGACCCGTCACACTCTGTGCTCATGGGGCAGGACACGCGGTCGATGTTCCAGTACCTCAAGGACGAGGGCTACAACTTCCTGATCGACGGGTTTCACGTCAAAGGTCAGGTCGTCGACGCGAAGGGCGTGTCTGCCTGGGGCTACGGCGGGCAGACCATGGAGCGCGGCGACTGGAAAAACGGTGCGCCGTCGGACAATCCTGCGGACCAGGTCAATGCCTGGAAAAAGCAGGTCGTCATCTGCGAGCACGAGTTGCCGGGAACGGCGAAGCATGATCCGCTGGCCTACCTGCAGAATCGCACTGTCGACTGGCTCGACCACCAACTGGCCGCGCGCGAATTGCTCGATATAGATCCGGCCGAGACCTACCTTGTCGTCGAGCACGAATATCCACCGGCCAGGATCCAGGACAAGGCAGTGCTGAAGCCGATCCTGCAGGGGTCGGTCGACTTCACGCGAGCAATTGACGAGGCGGCAGCAGCCATGTACGCGCTGCAGAACGAGGTCATGGCGGCGCAGGGCATCCCGGTGCAGGGGTTCGGCAGGGAGGCGTACCGGTCATGAGAAGACTTAGGGCAGGAATCGTCGGCGGCGGGCAGGGCGCGTTCATCGGCGCCGTCCATCGCATCGCAGCGGAGCTGGACAACGAGGCGCGGGTCCTCGCCGGCGCAATGTCCTCCGACCCGGAACGCGCAAAGGCAAGCGCCGCAGCGTGGCATCTCGACAGGTCCTATGACTCGTACGAGACCATGGCGGTGGAGGAGGCTGCGCGCGCGGACGGCATCGACTTTGTGATCATCGCGACGCCGAATAACCTGCACCTGCCGGTCGCGA
>JARRLQ010000082.1:0-16383 GCA_037386905.1 Woeseiaceae bacterium | reverse complement strand
CGCCTTGGACTGCTGTGGGACGAATGGAGCGTGCCCTACGGTGACCCGAACAATGCGTTAGTCCAGTTTTTCAACACACATCATGACTACAGCAAGGGCTTGCTGGATCTGCCGGTGGAAGCCGATCCAGGAACCATATTTGCGTACAACACTGTCGCTTCTGTGTCGTTGTGTCAGGCCATTCAAAACCAGGGGCCACTGACCTGTGTCGACTTCCTCAAAACCTATCTTCTGGACCCGTTAAGCATCGCACGAGTAGCCTGGGTTGAGACACCGACCGGCTTACCGGACCTTGGCGGCGGACTGTATTTGTCTGCCAGAGACATGTTGAAGTTTGGCCAGATGTACATGGACGATGGCCGCTGGAACGGGCAGCAAATCGTCAGCAGTGAGTGGGTTGCGGCATCGATCCAGCCATACACTGCATTGGCGTGGACCGAGCCGGATACGAGGGACTGGAAGGTTGACGGTTACGGTTATCAATGGTGGGCCGGCCACTTCGAGCGCGACGGCCAGATTCTCAGTTCCTATGCTGCGCGGGGCTGGGGGCAGCAGACCTTAATGGTGATTCCGGAACTTGACCTTGTAATCGCAATTAATTCCAATGATTACGATGGTCGCCCGGACGCGGTAAATCAGGTCTTCGGCCTGATCGGCCAATACATCCTCCCTGCACCACAGTGAATTAGCTAAGCCGATTAGCGAATTTGGGCCAGGGGCAAAATTGAACCACCGACACGCGAATTTTCAGGCGCTGGTTGTAATGCCGGCAACGTCCGTGGGAAGAGTAATAACAACACGACTGCCGCGTGGCTCACGAGCCTCGATCTCGATATCACCCCCATGTGCCTTGGCGACACGCAGGCTGAGGTTCAGGCCCAGCCCGTATCCCCGGCCGTGGCCTCGCGATGGATCCAGTTTGACGAACGGTTCGAGAACACGCTTGCTCATGTCGGCCGGAATTCCCTTGCCGTCATCGTCAATAATGATTGATACAGAATCCGTATCACTGCGCAGTCTAACCTGAACGCTTGCACTGTCTTCCAGCGAAAACTTCAGTGCGTTGTCAATGACGTTCTGCAGCAGCACGGTCAACAGCGCTTCATCACCGGCAACAATGAGACTATCCGGACTCTCCACGAGTTCGATACCGGGGGCACGGCCGTCAAAACCACTGATCACGGATTTCACGGTGGCGACGAGATCGACATCATCAAGTGTCGGTGTTGCGGTGCGACTCTTGATTCGCTCGCGCTCCAGTAGCGCCGACGTCAGGCCCTCCATTTGCCGCACATCCCTCGCAATCTGTTCGCGTTTTTCACCTTCCGGCAACATTTCCAGCGCAACCTTGATGCGTGCAAGCGGCGATCGCAGCTCATGACTTACGTCGGCCATAAGCCGATCGTGGTCATTCAACATTTGCTCGACACGCTCCGTCATGCGATTGAAGGCGCGCCCGACCTGGCCGATTTCATCCATGCGCACCACGGGCACGCGCGCAGAGAGATCGCCCTCGGACACTTTGTCCACACCGTCCTTGAGCCAGCGTAATGGCCTGAGCTGCGACAGCTGGACGACGTAGACAACGCCCAGCAGGAACAGCAAACCGCCAATCAGCGCCCATAGCCGGATGCTACTGACGACAGTTGCGCTCTCTTCATTGAGGTAAAAGGAGTACTGCATGTCCCCGTGGCCCTGCACGAGGATCGTGCGCGCATGGGGAAAATGCTCGGCAAGGTGCGCGGCGGTCGTTTCCCGGCCATCCGGTCCAAAGGCATAGGTTGCGTCTTTCGTCATCAGCACCACGCCCATCTCGTGGCTGCGGGCCGCCGCCTGCGCCAGCGCCGGGTCCGCCCCAATGTGGCCCGCAAGGAACGCGCTCCACTCGCCGAGTGGCGTTTCGAACGAATCCCGGAAAATGTCACCGCGGATCGCGTGATACGAGAAAAACGCGAGCACGACGATCGCCGCGGCCAGCACTGCAGTCGACGCCGCAAATCGCGAAAACAGGCTGCGGGCGCCGTTCATTTGCCCAGCGCCCCGACGAACTGGTAGCCGCTGCGCCGCACCGTGCGGATAAAGCGCGGCTTGCGCGGATCATCATGGAGCTTTTCGCGTACCCGGCTGACCAGCATATCGATCGAACGATCGAACACATTCGCATCGTAGCCGCGCAGCTTTTCTATGAGCCGGTCGCGCGACAAGACGCGTCCGCGACTCAACATCAGGTCCTGGAGCAACTCGAACTCCATCGTCGTCAGCTCAACCTCATCGCCGTCGAGCTCGACACGGCGCGTTTCAGGCTCGAGCCGCAGCCCGTCATACGCCAGTACCTTGCCGCTACGGCGATCCTGTGATCGACGCATGATCGTCTCGATGCGCGCCACCAGTTCCCGTGGCTCGAAAGGCTTGGCCATGTAGTCGTCGGCACCCAGTTCGAGACCCATCACCTTGTCGGCAACTTCTCCACGCGCCGTCAGCATGATGATCGGCAGGTCATAATCCGCCCGCAATTCGCGGCACAGCGTGAGGCCATCGGTGTCCGGCAGCATGATATCCAGGATCAACAAGTCTGGCACAGCGCTACGAAGTTGCCGGCGGCCATCAGCCGCTGTCGTTGCGCTTCGCAACGTGTGACCGTAGCGCTCGAAGTACTCGCCGAGTAAGCGATTGAGATCCTCGTCATCATCGACGATCAGCAGATCGTAGTTGCTACGCGCTTCCATTGCCGACTGTCAGCCCCTCAATGCATGGATCGGGTCGAGCTTCGCTGCGCGCGATGCCGGGTATGCGCCGGCAGCGAGGGCCAGCGCCAATGGAACGACAATCGTATACAGCGTATTCAGCCCGGTAACCTGGATTCTCCACCCCAACAGCCATTCACCGAGCATAATGCCCGCCCCTCCGAGTAACAAACCGCTCAGAGCGCCGAGCAAGGCGACCATCACAGCCTCACCGAGAAACTGTGCTGCCACCTGGCGCGGCAAGGCTCCCACGGCCATGCGCAGCCCGATCTCTGCATGCCGTTCGCGCACGGACAACAACGTGACCGCGAGCAGTCCGGCGCATGCGAGCGCCAGCAACAGCGTCGAAAGCCCGCGCAGGAAGCGTTGCATTGTCTCGTCGCTGCGGCGAATCGTGCGCAGCAGTTCAGCCTGGTCGCGGATCGTGAAATCGTCCGCCCGTGCGCCCGCGACAAGTCCGTGACGGCGGCGCAACAGGTTGCTAACGCTGTCGATTGTGTCCGGAATCAGCGCCCTCGATACGACCTGCACGAAAATACGGTCAATGTAGTCGACATTGAGCAAGCGCCTAATCGCGGTCGTCACGGGCACGAGGATCTTGTCATCCTGCGGCATGCCGCCGGCGTCCGTTCCCTTGGCCTGCAGCACGCCGATCACCTCGTACGGCGCGCCATTGATCAGCAAGCGCTCACCGATCGGCTGTTCGCCATAGAACAGGTCCCTGGCAATTTGCGCGCCGATGACGGCAACGCGGTCCTGGTTTTGCAGGTCGGCCTCGTCGAGAAATCGGCCCGCGGCGGGGTGGAAGACATTGCTGTAACGGAACTCTGGTGATGTACCGATGACCGTTACATTGCTCGCGCGCCCGCGGTAGCGCACATCGAAATTGTTCATCGCGATTGGCGCCGCCCGTTCGACGCCCGTCAGTTCCGCGCTGATCGCCTGCCAGTCCTCGAGCGTCAGTGTCCGGTAGCGCTCACCTTGCCCTCGCAGGGCGTCGGTTTCACGGCGCAGCGAACCAACCGCGAGGAGATTCTTGCCCATTGCGGCCAGCGCGTCTTCGAACACCTTTTCAGATCCCGCACTCAATGCCAGCAATATGGACAGGGCAGCTATGCCGATTGTCATGCTGCATGCCGACAAGACGGTTCGCGTCCGTGCCCTGGACAGGGCACGGGCGGAGAGCGCCGTGTTTCGAAGCCATCTCACCGTAACGCTTCGACCGGGTCGAGACGGGCTGCCCGTCGGGCCGGCAAGATGCCGGACAGGATACCGACCGCGACCGACGCAGCGAGCGCAACGGCGATGCCGGGCGCCTGGATCTCCATTGGTATGTCATAGAAACCGGCAAAAATGACCGCGGCGCCAAAACCGGCCGCCATGCCGACCAGCCCCGACACCAGCGATATCGTCGTTGCCTCCCAAAGGAATTGTGCTGCAATCGAGCCCGCTGTTGCACCGATCGCCTTGCGCAGGCCGACCTCGGCGACACGCTCACGAACGACGACCAGCATGATACTGGCGATGACAACGGCTGCCACCAGCAGCACTACCGCAGCCGCAACAGCGATGTACACCTTGAGCATGCGTTGCATGCGTGCGGCTGCCGCATCGGCATATCTCGACGTATAGAGACCAAAAGTATCGCGCTCGCCCTCGGCGATATTGAACTGCTCACGCAGCACGACCGCCACGTCCTCGGCGACTTCTTCGACGCGATCAGCGTCGCGAACGACGAGCTTCGCCATGCCGACGAGGTCCGTGTTCGCGAGGCGCCTCTGTGCGGTAGTGAATGGCACATAGACCTCCATGTCGCGATCTTCGCCATGCGGATCAATGCCGATCGGCTCGAGAATGCCGACGACTTCGAGCGGCACCGAGTCGACGAGGATTTCCTCGCCGATTCCGCTGTTCGTGCCGAACAACTCGACCTCGAGCTTGTTGCCGATGAGCGCCACGCGAGCTGCCCGGTCGACATCGGCCGTGGTGAAGAACCGTCCGTCGGTGACAGTGCGATTCCAGACGTAGTCGGCATTGGCCGTGTAGCCCGCCACACCGGCCCTGGCATTGGTGCCGGCGAAGCCGATCTCCTTTTCGCCGAGCATCATGCGCGGCCCGACCGCGATAATCTGGTCGACCTGGTCCTCTATGGCGACGAGGTCTGTCGCCTTGAGTTCGGGGGACGCCACGAAGATCGTGCCCGGACCGAACATCTGGTTAATCTGGTCGGCTATCTTCTGTTCGGCGCCGCCTCCCAGCGTGCTGCCGACGACCAGTGTTGCAACACCGAGAATCACACCGATGCTCATGAAAAAGCTGCGCAGTTTGAAGCGCGTCAGGGTGCGCAAGCTGTCGCGCAGTAATTGCGGGTAATTCATGATGCCTCCCTCGCCATTACATTGACGACTTGTCCGTCCGCGATTCTCACGATTCGTGATGCGCTGCTTGCAACGGCCTCGTCATGAGTAATCAGCAGGATCGTGGATCCATTACGATTCAGTTCCCGAAAAAGGTTCATGATCCGCGCGCCGGAATCCCTGTCCAGGTTGCCCGTCGGTTCATCAGCGAGAATAACGCCGGGGTCGTTGACCAGTGCGCGAGCGATGGCGACGCGCTGCTGCTGTCCACCCGAAAGTTCGTTCGGGTAGTGCGCCAACCGCTCTTCCAGGCCCACCCGGCACAATGCTTCGCGAGCCTTGCGGCTGATGTCGTTTTCAGTCGCGGTGCTGTAGAGCAGCGGCAGTTCGACATTTTCCGTTGCCGTGGTGCGTGCCAGCAGATGAAACTGCTGGAACACGAAGCCGATGGTCTCGTTGCGGACCCGGGCGCGTTGTTCCGCCGACAGGTTGCTGACCGCCCTGCCCTGTAACTCGTATTCTCCCGAATCGGGCCGGTCCAGCAGGCCAAGAATGTTCATTAGCGTCGTTTTACCCGAACCGGATGCACCGACGATGGCCACGAACTCGCCCGGGTCGACTTCGAAGTCCACATCGCGAAGGACATGCAGCACTCCTTCGCCGGGCCGTTGAAACGCCTTGCACAATTTTTTTACTCTGATCACGATTTGACTCCTTGCTCGTTTAGTAGGTGTTGATTTCGACGACGTCGCCGGCACGTACGCCGGACAGCAGCTCGACGGTCGTATCCGAGCGCCACCCGGTACGTACGTCCTGCTCGATCCATTCGCTGCCGCGCTGCAGCACGACATACTGGCGCCCGGCCTGCCGCTTGATTGCCGTGCGCGGCAATGTCAATGCGTCGTCGCGCTCGTCGATGACGATGCGCACATGCGCCGTCATCTCGGGCCGCAGGACGTAAGGTGGGATGGGCTCGAACTCGAGACGCACAACGTAGTTGACGACGCTGCCCTGCAGAACGGCGCGTGGCTGGATTGCCACGACTTTTGCCGGGAACTCGGCACCGGCGTAGGTATCGACCGAGAATGAAGCCTGCTGCCCGAGCGCCACTCGGCCGATGTCGGTTTCATCGACGTAGGCCAGGACTTCAACGCGGTCGATATCAATGATTGTCACAAAATTCGGCGCGGCAAAGGCCGCCGCAACAGTTTCGCCTTCGCGAGTGGAAACTTCGGCAACCACACCGTCTATTGGTGCGGTAATTTTCGTATAGCCGAGTTCGATCTCCGCGGACCGTAGACGGGCCTTGTTGGCATCGAGCTGTGCTCGCGCAATGGCAAGGTCCTGCCGCGCCACCTCGAGATCCTCGGCAGTTGCCAGGCCCTTGTCAGCCAGCATCTCGCGGCGGCGTAGCGTGGACTCGGCCAGATCTACGCGCGGAATCGACAGCTTGACGTCCGCCCGTGCGCGATCAGCCTCTGCATGCAACGCCGTGGCATCGAGTTCCGCCAGCAGCTGGCCGGCAACGACGCGGTCGCCGACTTCCACGGGCAGTCGCGTGACCGTGCCAGAAATTCGTGAGCCCACATTGACTTCAGCACCGGTCACGGGACGAATGACCCCCGTCGCGGCTATCGCCTCGCTGAGCACACCGAGCGCGACGCGAGCCGTTTGCCGCTCGCCGGGGTTCGAGTCGCTATTATTTTCTGTCCACGCAACGGCCACCACCACCGCCATTGCACCGACAATGAGCCCTGCCACCCAGCGTTTCTTTTGCACCTGCAGCACCTCGATATGTGGTTATCGAGGCACAAGGTAGAGGCCGGTTGTCAGCCACTTATCATGGAAGTGTCACAAAAGGTCACAAGCGAGGCACTGCCCGCCCGTGACAGAAACGTTATGAATTCGTGAATGCCGGGTGATTTCCCGGCGCTAGGCTCTCCGCGTTCCTTAACCAACACTGGAAATGCGAGAGGAGTCTATCCATGAAATCACGATCCACAATCATCCCATTGGCACTGCTGATGGCACTGACCAGCGCGACGCTGGCATTCGCTGACGCACCGAACTTCAGTCCAGCGATCTACGGCGACGGCGAACTCTGGGGCACCAAGGGCCTGGGTGAGCTACCTGCACCGAATGGCCGCAACAACCAGTCATTTGACAAGCTGTTCATCATCGTCAACGGCGCGCCGGGGCAGCTTCCGGTGTCTGAAGCCGCGCCCGGCAATCGCGACTTCAATGGCGGCCGCTGGTCGGCACAAACGGTCATCTGGACCGAAGAAGGCCTCAACGCGCACGACCCGCTGCCAGTGTTGAAGTCCTATGCCGACATCCAGCTGCACTACAGCCTGGGCCACCTGGCAATAGCGCCTGGCCATCCGTTCGGCGGACCCGACTATTTTGAGTGCCCGCTGCTGCCTATTCACTAACGTTGTCATATTTTGGCACATCACCCGGTCTCCTCAGATGTACATCGAATCTGCGGAGACGGGGGATGCAAAAACGAATTCTCGTCGTCGAGGACGAGAGCGATATTGCCGAGCTCATACGCCTGCACCTTGACGACCTGGGTTTTTTCGTAAGGATCACCGGTGATGGCAACGCCGGGCTGCGGCTGGCTTCGACCAGCTCGTGGGATCTCGTCATACTCGACCTGCGACTTCCCGGGATTGACGGGCTCGAAATCTGCCGTCGTTTGCGGCAGAACTCGGGCTCGGTGCCGGTCCTGATGCTCACGTCCAAGTCGTCGGAACTCGACCGTGTCGTCGGTCTCGAGGTCGGCGCCGACGACTACGTGACCAAGCCGTTCAGCATCCTTGAACTGATCGCACGCGTGAAAGCCATCCTGCGCCGTGCCGAGATGTCGCACCGGTCGACGGCAAATGACAAGGCCAGGGTTAAGGCCGGATGGGTGACCATCGACCCGGCGACTCGTGATGCGAGGATACGGGGCGAACCGATCGAGCTGACAGCCAGGGAGTTCGACCTGCTCTATCATTTTGCCGCCCATCCCGGCCGCGTCTTCCGGCGCACGGAACTGCTCGACAGCGTGTGGGGCTACGGTCACGACGGCTACGAACACACGGTCAATACGCACATCAACCGCCTGCGCGCCAAGATCGAGACCGATCCGGCAAATCCGGAACTGATCGTGACGGTGTGGGACCGCTATAGCGTCAGGCTCTATTACGAGGAACTCAGCCAGCGGCTTAATGCTTCGCTGGCCATGTACGTCGTCAATGCCGGCACGCTGATCAGTGGTGGTGAGGTGAATCAGCCGGCCCTGCGGGAGCTCGCCAGCCGCGCGATGGTTATCAATCCAACGGCTGAAATCTACCTGGTGTCGCCGGCCGGCGATATTCTCGGCCATGCCCTGTCGCCCGACGACGTGGTTGCCGACCGTATCGACGTCGGCCCGGTCCGCGACATGTTATCCGAGGCTACGCCCCTGCCCATCAAGGGTCCGGACCCCCGTAATCCGGGGTCTGCAAAAGTCTTTTCCGCGTTCCCGGTTACCGACCCGGCCCGCTCCGACCAACTGGCCGGCTACCTGTACGTCGTGCTCGGCGGCTCGCAGTACGAGGCCGTTGCCGCACAGGTCGCGGGAAGCGACAGGCAACGCGTGGTGGCCGCGTCCATCTTGCTGCTGGTTGTTGCCGCCTTCGGCGCAGGCGCGATGCTTTTCTCGTACCTGACACGGCGGCTGCGGCACCTCACCGGCGACGTATCGGCCTTCACGGAAAGCGGTTTCGACATGAGCCTGCCCTCGACAAACGGTGGCGAGTCTCGCGATGAGATCGGCCAGTTGCGCGATGCCTGCCACTACATGGCAACGACCATCCAGCGGCAGCTATCCACGCTTAAAGAAGACGACCGGCTGCGCCGCGAGCTCGTGACCAACATCTCCCACGACCTGCGCACGCCGCTGGCCTCGATGCAGGGTTACATCGAAACGTTGATCCTGAAAGACGAGACGCTCGATGCAGCAACGCGCCAGAAATACCTGGACATTGCGCGCAAGCACGCCATTCACCTCGGGCGGTTGATCCAGGACCTGTTCGAGCTGGCCATGCTGGACTCGCACGGCGTCACTCCGACTTGCGAACAGTTCTCCCTCCCCGAGCTGATCCATGACGTGGTGCAGGAGTTCGAGCTGCAAGCCAGGGAGTCGAACGTTTCATTGCAAGTGGAGCCCCCTGCTACGGACGTTTCTGTCTACGCAGACATCAAACTGATACAGCGTGTCCTCGAGAATCTCGTCGGCAATGCCCTGAAATACACACCTGCGGGCGGCAGGATAGCCATTTCGGTGAAGCGCAAGGCAGATGTGGTTGGTGTTTCTGTCGCCGATACCGGGCCTGGTATATCCCAGGAAGCCCTGCCACGAATATTCGATCGCTTCTACAAAGGTGACCAGCAAGGCGAGCGCGGCAAGAGCTCGATGGGGCTTGGCCTGGCCATTGCCAAACGCATACTGGACCTGCACTCGAGCGAAATCAGCGTCGTCAGCAAGGAACGCCAGGGCACGCGTTTTGATTTCGACCTGCCGATTCAGGCGCGGGCGGCTTGAAGCTTTCTTTTGAGTGCGCCCTAGTCTTTCACCACGATGCGAGGATCGAGGCAACTGCCATCGCTGAAGTGCACGTTGTAATCGTAGGATCCGCTCTGCGGCGCGACGAGCGTGAATGACGACCCGGAACCGCTCGGCCAACCGCCGTCCTTGCCTTCGATGCTTGCCGAGGTTTCGGCGGGACCCACGCTAACCGTAATCGTCTCACCCGGTTCAACACAAAGATTCGGCGGCGCAACCGTCTTGCTGTTGTTGTTGATGGTAATCCGGGTACCGTCCTGGCAGGTCGGAACACTCATCGACCTGCATTCCCCTTGTTGCGCAGTCACCTGGGACGTGCCGTAAATCAGAACAAGGCCTAGCGGCGCTGCGAGCAAGATTGTCTTCTTCATTGATACCCACCTTATTGTTGTATTGACTGGTCCCCGCTTGCCCGCCAGTTTAGCGGATATTATCGATGATAATCGCGTGAAATCGGTCATCGGCCCGAAGTTCACCCAGGTGCGGCTCTGCCACGAGCAGCCCCGCCGGATAGCCCTTCTCCAGCGCTGCCGCCAGTGACGCCAGCGCCGTATCACGGTCACCGGTCTGGTAACGGATCAACGCGTCGTAGTAATAAGTGTAGGGATCTCCCGGATCGATTCGCAGGCTTTCATCGACCAGCTCCAGCGCCGCTTCACTGTCGCCGAGCATGTGCTCCGCCCATGCCTGGATCGTCAGCGCAACGCCATCCGACGAATCGATTTCGAGCCTTTCGGCGCTGAGCCCTCGCGCTCTCTGATAGGCATCCGCGGCCTCGTCCGTCCGTCCGGCAAAATGCAGCGAGTCAGCAAGATTGAGCCAGTAAAGTTCATCGGACGGGCTCAGCTCGAGGGCTCGCCGAAGATTTTCCACTGACTCTTCGAAATCGCCCAGGTAGTAGTAGATGACACCGAGACTGGAGTAGGTCTGGGCAATAGGCTGCACCGCCAGCATATCCTCCAGCACCTGCCGGGCCTCCTCGAATTCACCGGCCAACGTCAGCGCTCCGCCGAGGTTGTTCCTCGCCGTGACGTTGTCCGGATCGATCGAGACGACCAGCCGATACTGATCTACCGCATCGAGATAGCGGCCCATCGTGAACAGGAAACGACCGTAGCTATTGATCGTGCGCCAGTTGCCCGGCTGCGCGTCGATCGCCGTCGTTAACAGTTGCTCCGCCTCGGAAAATCGTTGTGTACGGCGATAGATATCAGCGAGGCCAGCCATTGCCTGCACATCCTTCGCGTTGATTTCCAGTGCCTTCCCGAAAGCCTGCTCTGCATCGGCGATACGACCGGAGTTCGCATACAGCTCGCCAAGTGCCGAGTACACCATGTGCAGGCGCGAATCAGAACGCAGGGCCGCGGTGCAGGCGATTTCTGCCTGCCGGATATCCTCAGAGCCACTTGTCTCCTCGTACAGCTCGACATAGGCGCTGCAAAGTCCCGCATGTGCCGCCGCGTAACCAGGGTCGAGCGCCAGCGCCTGGCGATAGAGATCGATCGCTGCCTCCAGCGATTCGACGGTACGCGGTTGTTCGAAGATCTCCTCGCCGCGCCGGTAAAGAATGAACGCATCGACGTCCGCGTCTTCGTGCATCGAGTAGAGCGCCGGCTGGGCGCCTTCCGGCAGGACGATACGCAGGTTGGCAACCGCAACCTTGGTGATGTCGCGCAGGACACGGTTGAAGTCCTCGATCTTCGCCTCGAGGTTGCGCGATGTCTCCTGGAAGCCCGATTCCGAATTCACGAGCTTGATATTGACGTTCAGTAAATCGTCGACCAGGCGCACGCTACCCTCGACATAGTAGGCGACCCGCAGCCTCCGCCGAATATCGCTCGATGCGGGATTCGGGCCCAGCGACCAGGCATCACCACGCGAGGCGACGGCCGTGCCCGGTATCAGCGCCAGCCGATTGATCAGCTCCTCGGCGAAGCCGCTTGCAAAGATCTCTGTCTGTTCGCTGCCGTCGACATTGAGGAATTTCAGTACAGCGATCGAGCTGGGATCGACATCGAACTGCGCCTGCTCGGCGACCGGCACAGCGGCTGGCGAATCTTCCGGCTGTGGCAACCCAATGAACCTGTCATAGGCAAACACCGCGATCGACGCGACTGCCAGCGATCCCACGACGGACAGGTAGGTCCGCGTAAGCCGCTGACGCGGACGTGACATCTGGGATCCCGTGTCCAGTACGGCTTTGCCATCACGGTACTCGAGGAACCAGGACAGCAACAGCACGATTGGAAACCCCGCTATCACGAGGTAGGTCACAAACCTGCCCGTCCAGGCCGGCAACAGTAATTGCTCGAACACGACATCGGCGACCTGGAGCAACAACCAGCCGGATACGAGATAAGCCAGTGCGGCCTCGAGGACACCACGTTGCCGAACATTCTGGAAAAAGCCCAGGTCGTCCAACCCGGGCCCGTTTCGCGTGCCGGCCCCAGCGTCGGGCTCATCAGTGCCCGGGAAAGTCGGTTCGATAGCCAGGCGGTAACCACGCCCGGGTAGTGTCTGAATGAATGTCGAGCTCTCCGCCGTATCGTGCAGCGCCCGGCGAACCTCGGTAATCGCCTGGCTCAACGATTCTTCATTGCCGTTGCCTGCGCCCCATACCTTCTCGAGCAAAACTTCCCGGGTAACCAGTGAACCCGGCGAGTCGGCAAGGCGAAGCAGCACTTCTACCGCATCAGGCGAAAGGTGTTCAGAGCGGCCGCGCCCCGTCACGCTGCCTTTTAGCGGCTCAACGAAGAGGTCCCCAAGAAAGAATCCTTGCAGAAGTTTTGCTTTCACGTGCTGTCCGGCAAGACATTTTTGATCGGCGAATCATAGCACCTGGGCAAATTTACGCAGGAGGACAAAAGCCCCGTCGCGTTCGGTCACGAAAAACGGAATTGTATGTTTACAAAGTGATTTCTGGTAAAACTGAGCACTTGGGATGTTAAGGATGGCATCAAGTGGGGACACTCTGGAAAGAACTCAGGCGCCGTAACGTCGTGCGCGTCGGCATCGCCTATGCGATCGTCGCGTGGATTGCGCTGCAGGTCATCGACTTTGCACTCGAGATCATCTCGGCGCCTCACTGGATTCTTCAGCTATGCGCCGTGCTGGCCGCTATTGGCCTGCCGGGCGTCCTGATCTTTGCCTGGGTCTACGAGATGACCCCCGAGGGGCTCAAGCGCGAGAGCGAGGTCGACCGCAGCCAGTCGATCGCACCGTTGACGGGACGCAAACTCGACCGCGTCATTATGGGCGTTCTTGCGCTTGCGGTCGTAACACTCGGCGCGCTCCAGTTGATCGGCTACGACGGCAGTGAACCATCGCGAGTCGCCGGCGACAGCGGCCCCGCCTCCATTGCCGTGCTGCCATTCGAGGACTTTTCGGAAGAGAAGGATCAGGAGTACTTCTCCAAAGGCATCGCGGAGGAGATTCTCAACCTGCTGGCGAAGACCAATGCATTGCGCGTGGCTGCCAGGACTTCGTCGTTTGCATTCGCGGGGCAGGATGCCGATATCCGCGACATCGGCAACAAGCTCGATGTCGCGACCGTGCTAGAAGGATCGATTCGAAAGTCCGGCCCGACGATCCGCATCACCGCACAGCTCATCGATGTGGACAGCGGCTACCACCTGTGGTCGGAAACCTACGATCGCGATTACACCGACATCTTCAAGATACAGGACGAGATCGCAGCATCGATTATCGACTCACTGAGAGTCCACCTGCTCGGTGACGAACCCGGACTGATTGTTTCCGAACGCGCCGCCAACGTCGACGCGTACAGTGCCTTCCTCATCGGCAGGGAACGCATGGCGTTGCGCACAAGGGAAGACCTCGAGGCCGCACGCTCACAATTTGAAGACGCGCTGGCGATTGATTCGAGTTTCGCACCGGCGCATGTGTACCTGGCCCATAGCTGGCTGCTGCTGGAGCAGGAGCGGTTTCGCGGCGGTGATCTTGACCACGCCGATGTGGACGCGGTCGTCGACAGGCATTTGGCTCGCGCCATTGAACTGGCGCCGAACCTGCCCGAGGCTGTCGCCGTGACGGGCTACCACCACCTGCGGCGCTACCGCTTTGATGAGGCCGCGGCCGCGTTCGACCGCGCCATCGAGCTGAACCCGAACTATGCGCTGGCATACGCCTGGCGCGCCGACACCGCCTACGAGCAGGGCCGTTACCTCGATATGCTCAGCGACAAGGAGCACGCCTATGCGCTCGATCCGATGTCGCTCGAGATCAGCGCCGACCTGGCCTACGAATACCGCAGTTTCGGGCGCCCCACGGATGCCGAACGTGTCATCAAGCGCATGTTCGACCTGCACCCGGACCACGCGCTTGCCTACGAGGCAGCGCTGGACAATTTCGACGCGATGGGGCACGAATCGGAAGCCGCGTTGCTGGCCGAGAAAGCCATTGCCGCCCATCCGGATGATGAGGATTTCCGTTTATGGCGCGCCTATATGCTGCTCGAGATGGGTCTTTACGACGAGGCCATTGCAGTCGGCGTCGATGAGGCCAGTTTCTGGTCCTACATGGAAAGCGGCCGCGTCGATCAGGCCAGGTCAATTCTCGATACGCACCTCGCGAAAGATGAGCCTGGCCTGAGGTGGCTGTCGAACGCCCGTTTGTACTACGACAGGACCGAGGGCAGCAGCGCGCAACCGAAGATTGCCGAACTGATGGCGAAAAGCATCGAAATAATGGATGCCACCAACAGGCCCTGGCGCAGCCGTTGTTCGCCTTACATGGTTTATGGATTGCGCATCGCAGGCTACGACGAAGACGCTGAAACGGTGATGGATGTGTGCCGCACGAGATTCGAGCAACGTCTCGAGGCAAAGTACCTGTGCCCCTGCGAATGGTACGGGTTAATCCGGTACACGATCCTCGATGGTGACTACGCGCTCGCGATCGAACGCACGAAGAAGTGGCTGGACGATGGCGACTCCGCGGCATTTTTTGCATCGAACTCGACGATTCATGAGCTTGCCAGCCATCCGGATTTCCCTGGGTTGCTCGAGCGCAATAACGCCGAAGTGGCACGCGAGCGGCAGTACTACCTGGCGAACACACTCTCCGAAAACCGCCTCGAATAGCAGCAAACTGCGCGCGCTTTCCTATCGTCTACACTCTTTGGAGAGATACCAGGGAGACCATGATGCTGAACCGCAGAAACTTTGTGCAGGCCATGGGGGCCGCGTCGCTGGCCGGGGCATTGCCCGGAGGCGTTCACGCTGCGGGCCCGGAGCCACTGCCGCGGCGCCCGATCCCGGGCACCGATGAATCGATCGCGATCGTCGGCCTCGGCAATGCCCGCGCCTTTCACGAAAGCGATATGGCGCTGTCGCGCCAGCTGATCGACGTGCTTCTCGAGCACGGCGGCTCATACATCGATTCAGGCTGGGACGGGCGTACGGTCCTCAGCACGATCTCACGCGAGTTCGATGCGCAGGAGCAGCTGTTTCTCGGCACCTATATCGAAGGCAAAGACCTGCGGTCCATGCGCGCCGAGGTACAGGGCTTTGTCGACCTGCAGGGCGGCGGGCCGCTCGACATGGTACAGATCTACTCGCCCGAAGAACTCGAGCAGCGCTACGACGAGTTCGTTGCACTCCGCGAAGAAGGACTCGTGCGCTATTTTGGCGTCGCGCGTTACGCGAAGGAGTTTTATCCGGCGATGATGAATGTCATGGAGAAAGGGCTCGTCGATTTCGTGCAATTCAATTACTCGATCATGGAGCCCGAGGCCGCCGACGACATACTGCCGCTGGCGCAGGAAACCGGCACCGCCGTCATCGCCAACCGGCCGTTCATTAACGGCAATTATTTTGACGTTGTACGTGGCCAGGCACTACCCGGGTGGGCGGCCGATTTCGACTGCCATTCCTGGGCGCAGTTCTCCCTCAAATACATCCTTGCGCACCCGGCCGTCACCTGTGTGATTACGGAAACGTCAAACCCAAAACACGTGATCGACAACCTGGGCGCCGGCTACGGCCGGTTGCCCGACGCGGATCAGACACGGCAGATGGAAGCCGTTATTCGGGGGCTTCTGTAAACGGGCTTCGGGTGGGTGGTGGTCAGTGCAGCCGCCATGCAAACTGAAGCTGGGCCATGAGCGGCGAGTCGTCAACGAAGACTGTGCCGGCGAGAAATTTCATCGATACGGTGGAGCTGATGCTCTGGTAGAAACCGAATTTCAGCTCGCCCGATTCGAGGCTGTCGGTGCCGGCCATGTACTCGATGCCGATCCTGGCCCCGTCTCTCAAACCCCGCCGGAACCTGACCTTGAAGGTCGTGCGGCTGGCGGTTCCAGGAAACCGGCTCGTAAACAGGTAAGCCGTGTTGTCCCAGAGGCGGCCCCGGTGGCCAACCCGCATTCCGGCAAAGATCGTTCCGTCCACGCTCGCATCGTTCGAAGCGTGATACTCGGCAAACAGGCCGGTCACCATGGACTGGCTCGCAATTTCCCGTTCGAGTTCGCCGGTCAACGCGAGTGTCTCAAACGAATTCCAGCCGTCGTTGCTCTCATATGAAAACGAATTGACCGCAACGTGCAGGGCCGTATCAAGCTCGGCCGCGTGAATGTCGGGCGGAATGTCATCGAGCGCCGAGACAGCGACAACCACGATGGCTGTCCGGGTTGCGAAGACCCGACTTTTCTTGAGCAGCACGCTGAAGC
>JARRLQ010000081.1:21103-25315 GCA_037386905.1 Woeseiaceae bacterium | reverse complement strand
GCGGCGAGCGCCGGCAACCTGAATCGGTTACGCAATTGGCGCGACGAAGAGGACATCGAAGTCATCGCGGTCGCGCTCGACTGGGCTACTGAAGATGAGGTGCGTGAGTATGTCGAGCGACACGACCTTAACATTCCGGTTGTACTCGGCGATGCCAATGATGCACGGCGATGGAAGGTACAGGCATTCCCTTCCTATTACGTGCTCGACACAGAACACCGCGTTATCCGCAGGGATGTCGGCTACAGCACGCAATTGGGGCTCTGGTTACGGGCGTGGCTGATCTGATCGATCAGCCGGCGATTGCTCGCGGCTCGCCCTGAAATGCTCGGGATCGACGGTGTAGTGATGATGCTGCGGGTCAGCGTCACCGAAGTGCATCATGGTCGTCTCGCCGTCGAGCGTAACCCGGAAAACGATATTCTCTACGTCGTCGGCTGCCCGGCCGTTCTCCAGCGTCGGTGATCCGCGTTTGACGGTAGTCGTGGCAGCGCTTTGGCGGTACTCTGTTAATTGATAAGAACAACAAGAATCAACGAATTGTCATTTTTCAACGAACTCAAGCGCCGGCGCGTGTTCCAGGTGACGATTGCCTACGTCCTCGCAGGCTGGATCATCCTGCAGGTTGCTGATGTTCTGCTGAACAACCTGGATGCTCCCGGATGGGTGTTTAAGGCCATTCTGGCGGTACTCGTCGCTGGCCTTCCGATCGCGGTCATACTGTCGTGGATATTCGACTGGACGCCTTCGGGATTGCACCGCACGCCAGACGCCGCCGACACGACGAGTGCTTCAATTCCAGCAGACAAGGCGTCGATTGCTGTGCTGCCGTTCGTCAACATGAGTGGTGACCAGGAAAATGAGTATTTCTCGGATGGCCTGACCGAGGAACTACTCAATGTTCTGGCCAAGGTCGATGCCCTGAAAGTAGCCGCCAGGACATCGTCGTTTCACTTCAAGGGCCAAACCGGCAATGTTGCCGACATTGCGCGACAACTTGGCGTCGCCTCTGTGTTAGAGGGTAGTGTCCGCAAGGGTGGGTCGAGAGTCAGGATCACGGCACAGCTGATCAACGCGGCTGATGGCTATCACTTGTGGTCCGAAACTTTCGACCGCGAACTCGACGATATTTTCGCCGTGCAGGACGAGATTGCGGCCGCCGTTACTGACGCACTGCAAGTCACCTTGCTCGACGATGATGCTGATACGCAATTAATCGGTGGTACCGCCAATACCGATGCATTCCAGGCGTACCTGCTTGGCGTGCACTATCGCAACCGGGGCGATGATAAAGACACATTGATAAGGGCAATTGCCGCTTTTGAAAAGGCGATAGAACTCGACCCGGACTACGCCAAGGCCCACGTCGGCCTTGCACGCGCGTGGGGCATGATGGCGGCAAATAGTTTTGCAACCTACGAAGAGGGCGCCGGCAACATGCAGGCCGGCGTCGAAAAGGCGCTTGAACTTGCACCGCAACTTGCCGAGGCCCACCTGGCACAGGGCTACCTGCGATTCTCGTTGCAACAAGACATGCACGGTGCGACCGAGTCATCCAACGCCGCGCTCGAGCTCAACCCGGGAAATGTCGATGTGCTGCTCGAATATTCCCGTATGAACTGCTACCAGGGCCGGTTCGAGGAAGGTATTGCCGCCGCACGGCGCGCCGTCGAGCTCGATCCGGTATCTCTGCTGGCGAATCATTTTCTCGGCCACATCCTGTATTTCTCCAGGCACTACGAGGAGGCAATTCCGGCGCTGCGCCATACGCTGGAGATGGAGCCGAGCTATCCGAAACCACGCTATTTCATCAGCATGAGCCTTTTCTGGCTGGGCGACGTCGAGGCCGCCTGGGAGGTCATCCAGGATGAACCATTGGACTGGATGCGTTGGGCCGCATCGTCCGTGATTCTGCACCGGCTTGGACGCGTCGAGGAGGCGAAGGAGGTGTTCGTCAACCTGAGTATGGATGAAGAGCAGGAGTTTGCGACCATTCAGCGAGCGGATACCTACGCGCAGTGGGGTGATACCGAAAGCGCATTCAGGAACCTGGATCTCGCACTCGAGTATGGCGATCCGGGCCTGGCTCAGCTCCTGGTCGACCCGTTTCTGGATCCAATTCGTGACGACCCTCGCTTTGCGTCGATGCTCGACAAGCTCGGCTTCGACGCAAAGCAAGGTCTGACTATCGGCCGGTAGATCGCGGGCTACGGTGCGTCAGGTGCGTTCCACGGAACGCCGATGCCCTGTATTGCTCCGCCACCGGTGATGAACGCGAATGGGTTCAGGGTCAATAGCGGGTTTTTGTAACCCTGCTAAATTCCCGGTACCGGAACCAAGATCATTCCGGGCGGTATATTATTGTTTTCCCCGATTAGGACATTTACCGTCGCATGACAATGATCTCGAGACGGCATAGCATTGCCGGCTTCGCAATTGACGCAAACAAGGATCGCCAGTGAAAACTACCCGTCGCAGTTTCGTACGTTCTGTTACAGCACTTGGTGTTGCCGCTGCGTTGCCGCAGTGGTCTTTTGCGCAAAGCGAAGCACCGAAACCGCTAAATATCCTGGTGCTTGGCGGCACCGGCTTCATTGGCCCGCACGAGATCAACTATGCCAAGTCACGCGGGCACACGGTGACGATGTTCAATCGCGGCAAGACAGCACCGGATATGTTTCCCGATGTTGAAACCCTGATCGGCGACCGCGATGACCAGCTGGACGCATTGAAAGGCCGTGACTGGGACGCCGTTATCGATAACTCCGGCTTTTATCCACGGCATGCGCGCTTGTCCGCGGAATTACTGAACGGGCATGTCGGCAAGTACATGTTCGTGTCCAGTATCTCGGCGTACGCGGATACGCTGACACTCGAGGATGACGAATTTTCGGCTGCCTATGCCGTCATGGATGACCCGACTGACGAGTCGGACAACATTTACGGACCTACGTACGGCGCACGCAAAGCACTATGCGAGCAGGAAGTGAGCAAGGTGTTCGGTGACGATGCCATCCTTGTCCGGCCCGGGATCATTACCGGCACAGGAGATCCGACCGAAAGGCTGCGTCACTGGCTCGTTCGCATGCGGGCCGGCAACGAGATTCTCGTGCCAGGCCAGAAAGACCTGCCCGTGCAGTACATTGATGCGGCCGACATGTGTGCTTGGATGGTGCGCCTCATCGAAGACGGCACCGGAAGCGGCCCGTACAACGCCGTTGGTGCGGAACAGCCGTATCGCGCGCTGCCGCTGCTCGAGGGACTGGTCGAGGCGACCGGTTCAACCTCGACGCTGACCTGGATCCCGTGGGAATGGATTCGCGAGAACGCGGATGAAGTACCGCCTTACGGGCCCTGGTACGGCGCCGGGCCGATCCCGTTCATGCAGGTGAACAACGACCGTGCGATCGCGTCGGGCCTGACGTTCAGGCCGATCGGTGACACGGCGAACGATATGCTCGCGGAGCTGGGCCCGGAATACGCGCCGGAGCGGCCGATGGGCTTTGATGCTGAGACCGAAGCGGCGTTGCTCGCCAGGTGGCACGCCGGCTAGCCCAGCCGTTCGCGGAGTTCCTTCCGAAACCGCCGGCTGACGGGCACCCTGATGTCCGTGCGCAGGCGTGCTTCGCCGTCGCCAGTATCGAATGCAACGATCTCCGCGACCTGGTCGAGGTTGACGATCGCACTGCGGTGCACGCGCTGAAAGCCGAGCGTGGCGAGCTTTTCACTGATACTCGTCATCGTATCCCGCAGCGGGTAGACACGACCGCGCACGTGCAGGTTGACGTAGTTGCCGGCCGACTCGATCCACTCGATGTCGTTGACACGGACGAGAAACTCGCGGCCGAATTTCTTCACAAGGAAGCGGTCGCTTACCGGCGCCGATGTCTCGTCCTCATCATCGCTCACATATCCGGCCTCACCTTGCAGCCGCAGGATGATGAAGCGGTAGAGATAGAAAATGGCCAGGATCAGCATATAGGTGCGGAAGTCCTTGAGGTACTCGTAGCCGAATTCCTGGCCCCAGTGTTCCCAGTGGTAGCGGGCGTCCGGGCTGTACAGTCGGTACAGCATGACTCGCCCGAAGTACATGATGAGTACGTGGATCAGCGAGGCGACTACGCTGAACAGCGCATGCGCGGGCACGCTGATCCGCCAGGTGCTGGCGTTGATCGGGAAGCGCCGGTCGAACCACAGGATAAGGGGAACGAT
>JARRLQ010000081.1:0-20978 GCA_037386905.1 Woeseiaceae bacterium | reverse complement strand
ATCCCGACGTGGCTCGTAAACTCGAGGACCCAGGGCACCCACCGATTCCAGTCGTCGCCTTCACGCGCAAACTCGATCCACACGACACCGACGTTGGCGAACAGGCTGACGAGGATAATGGATGCCCCTATCAGGATTTCCCAGGAGCGGCGGTTTTCCAGGTAGCGTTCCAGGGTCATGTGCGCATCCTAACCCCGAAACGGGTTGCGCGTCCCCGATTCGTCCCTGCGACCCGCCATTTGTCACAAAGTCCGGTCGATTCATCCCTTTGCCGCTGGCGGGCCTTACTGCGCGAGCCACACTATGCTCATGAACACGAGACGACATGATATTGATTTCCTCAGGGTCTTCGCCTTCAGCCTGCTGATCCTCTACCACGTCGGCATGTTTTATGTGCACGACTGGGGCTGGCACGTGAAATCGGCTTACCAGGCGGAGTGGCTGCAACTACCGATGACATTTACCAACCAGTGGCGCATGTCACTGCTGTTCGTCATCTCCGGGCTCGCCATCAGCTTCATCTGGGGCAAGTACACGCCAGGCCAGCTCGCCCGGCGTCGCATCTGGCGGCTGATGGTGCCATTGCAGTTTGGCCTGGCATTCGTCGTGGCGCCACAGCCCTATTACGAGGCGCTGTCCAAGGGCATCATCGAGCCGGGTTTTATCAACTTCATGTCACAGTACCTGACGTTCCAGGACTTCCCGGGCGAGGCCTGGGGCGGCGAGAACATCATCGTGTGGACGTGGAATCACCTGTGGTACTTGCCCTACGTGCTTTTCTACACCCTCGTCCTTATTCCGATCGCGATCTTCCTGGATGGCCGCGGCAAGTCGGCTCGGACCTGGTTCCAAAACCTGCGTGGAACGTGGATAGTCCTCATGCCGCTTGTCCCGCTAATGATCTACGGCAACTTCGTATTCCCGAAATTCCCATATATCAGCCATTCGCTGCTCGATGACTGGTACGCGCACGCAATGTACGGCACCTTTTTCCTGTTCGGCTACCTGATTGGCCGCGACGAGGGTTTCTGGGCAGAACTCCGGCGCATGCGCAAGACGCTGCTGGTTCTCGGCATCGCGTCGTTCACTACACTTATGGCGTCACGGGATTTCATTCCCGAGGAGCCGGGCGTATTGCTCGAGCAAGCTCAGGCGTTCATGATTTACCTGAATCGCTGGACATGGATCCTCGTGATGTGCGCGTGGGGACACCATCTCGTGCGCAAACCGTCGCGCGCGCTGACCTACGCGACGGCCGCCATCTTCCCGTGGTACATCCTGCACCAGACGATCACGGTTATCGCGGGCTACGAACTCGCCAAATTCGAGCTGGGCCCGGTCATCGAGCCGCTGCTGGTACTCGGCATCACGGTTGGCGGCTGCCTGGTGCTTTACGAATACGTGATACGCCGCGTGCCGCTGCTGCGGCCGCTGTTCGGGCTGCCATACCGGGAGACGCGAACCGCTGCACGGACTATTCGCCCCGCAGACACGTACAATGGGCGCCATGCGCTGCCCCAAATGCCGGAATGACATGCAAGCCGTCGAATATGAGGGCATCGAGGTCGATCGCTGCAAGTCCTGCCAGGGCATATGGTTTGACGCCGGGGAAAGCGACTGGTTGCGCCACGAAGAGGCCGCGGCAGCCATCGACACCGGCGACCCGTCAACCGGCAGGGAGCACAATGAAATCAAGTCCTACCGTTGCCCGCGCTGCGACGGCGGGATGATGCGACATGTTGATCTCCGGCGAAGGCACATTCACTATGAGGAGTGCACGTCCTGCCGGGGATCATTCTTTGATGCTGGCGAATTTGCAGCCCTCTTGAAGGCAAGCGACCAGCCTTGAGCAAGCGCTGCTGCTGATGCGTTACGGGTGCGCCGTGTCTTCAGCCGACGTCCTGGCCGCCGTCAATTCTTCGTACAGCGCGCGCTGCTCTTCGCGGAATTCCTCGATAAGGCGTTCGAGCGTTGTGAATTCGGGCAGATCTTTTAGTGCAAAGTAATTCGCTCTTACGCCGATGTAGCCGAGCGGCGGGTTGCCGGCTTTGGTCTGCTCGATAAACAGGTCCAGCGCGGCTTCGTGCTTGCCTTCCAACATCAGGGCAAATGCGGTCCAGCCCGCTTCGTGCACAGGTATCATCTCTATTAGTTCCTGTGCGATAGGCGCCGCCTCGTCAGCGCGTCCGGCATGACGCAAGAGTTCGACATACACGAACACGTCGCCGACATCCATCCTGGGTCCGATATCTTCGGCCGCATAGCCGTACCAGAGGTCCGAAAGCACTTCGAGAGCTTCGTCATACATGCCGAGATTGACATAGGTAACCCAGTACACGTCGGCACGGTCGTGAGGGTCAGTATGTCTCGCTGCTTCTTCCTCCATTAGCGACAACGCAGTTTCCCGCTGCCCGAGTCCCGCAGCGATATAGGGCGTGGCGCCTGAATCGAGTGCCAGCGCCTCGTCCGTCTTGCCCAGGTTCGCGTAGAGAATCGCGAGACGGTGATCATCAGGATCCTCGTCCGGCCACGTGGCGCGATAGTCTTCCAGCGCAATGGCTGCCTCGGCGACTCGTTTCGACTGGAAAAGGTTCGCGAAATGGCGCCAGTCAGCGCTCGCTGGCGCGACCTGCCGCAATACCTGAATCGCGTCGTCGGCCATGGCGGACCGGCCGTGGTCCGTAGCTTCATCAATGACCCAGGTCAACGTCGAAACCGAAATCGGGTCCAGCTTCAGCGCCGTCTCGAGCGCCTGCCAGGCTTTGTCCGTCTGGCCCAGGTGCATCGCCGCCTCGGACAGGTGCCGATAGGCTTCGGCATAGGACGGGTTGAGTTCGATCGCTCTTTCGAAAAACGGAATGGCAGCCTTCGGGTCCCGGCTGCGGGCATGCAGCCTGCCTTCGACGAGATAAATCTCCGGCAAGTCCGGCTTCAACGACGATGCTTTCTCCAGCAGGCGGCGAACCTGGGCTTCGGCGACGATCCACGGTATGTCACCCGACATGCGTGCCGAGTTCAATAGCGTGGCATGCGCATAAAGCGCCTGTGCCTCTGCATAATCGGAGTGTTCGCGCACCAGCACCTTGAGTAGCTCATAGGCGGAGTCGATGCTGGTTGCCGTGCGCTTGTTGAAGTACTCACGCGCCAGCAGGTATTGCTGGTATGCCTGTGCGGAGGGCTCGTAGCCGGATGAGGCAGGCGACGATGCCGGCGTGCCTGACTCGCCGACAATCTGCGGAACCAGCGCGGCCGTGATTTTGGCGGCAATCTCGTCCTGTACGGCAAAGATGTTGTCGAGATTGCGGTCGTACGTGTCCGACCAGAGGTGAAAGCCGTTCTCGACGCGAATCAGCTGCGCGGTTATGCGCACCTGGTCGCCGCTCTTGCGCACCGATCCTTCGAGGACGTGTTCGACATTGAGGCGACGCCCGATTTCACCAATCTCGATTTTCTCGCCTTTCAAGGAGAACGACGAGGTCCGTGCAGCCACCTGCAATGCGGGGTTTTTCGCGAGGACATTGAGCAGTTCCTCGGACAGGCCGTCGGAGAAGTATTCGTTTTCCTCGTCGCCACTCATGTTAACGAACGGTAATACGGCAATCGTGTTTCCAGCGGTCGCCGCTTCTGCTGTGATTTCGCCCGTGTCTGCGGGTGTTGCGACAGTCTGCGATGACGACAGCACGAATTTGTCAACAGCAAAGTAGGCAACAGCAAGCACCAGCACGAACGTAATCGTACGATCGAGCTTGCGCCCGGTGACATGGGTAATCGATTGCGACCGATCGACCTCGGATTCCCGCTTGACACCGTCGGGCGTGACTTCATAAGCCCACGAGAAAAACACGACCGGGGCGAGACCCAGCAGCAGCACGAGCAAGATGGTTTGCATGACCCAGTCCGGCGCAGCGATGTTGTCCAGCACGAGGTCGGCAACCTGCGCCAGCAGCCACGCCGAGACGACGTAGGCGACGGTGACGCGAAACACGTTACGGCGCTGCAGTTCGCCAAATAGGCTCATAATGACACTTCCTTGTTGCGTTCACGCTCGGCGCGCATGCGTTCCACTTCCGCGACGACTTCAGGCGGCAGTGGCGGGTCGAACTCGATGTCCGACAGGTCTTCCTTTTTGACGCCATTTTTATCCAGGAACTCCTGCCAGCGGGGATCGGACTTGATTGGCTCGTAGAGGTCGGTATCCACCCGTGCGGCCCAGTCTCGCCCCATTTCCTCGACCATGCGATCGAGGTACTCGAACGCCAGGTCGTTTTGACCGCTCCACGCATAAACCCTGGCGATGCCTTCGACGCTGGTGCTGCTTGCCTTGAGTGCCTCGAACTCAGCTTCGAATTCTTGCTCGCGCCCGAGAGTGTAGAGTGCCAATACGCGGCCCAGATCGCCCGTATTGGGGTCTTGGTCGAAATACTCCAGTGCTTTCCCGGCCTCGCCGGCAATGAGCCACGCGACGCCGAGGGACCAGTACAGATCGGGCGTCGGGTCGTGCCACTCGAGAATACCCTCCAGTTTTTCCGCTGCCTCGCGATGCCGCCCGGCCTGCCGCATCAGAAACGCGAGGTTGTACACGGTCGCCGGGTTGCCCGGGTCCCGTTTCAGAACGTACTCCAATAATGCGACCGCTTCGTCAATTCTGCCGAGCCGGCCAAGCTCCCTGGCTGCAAACGTCTGTTGGAAATAGAGATTTGAGTCAGTTCCTCCGGCCACGGCGCGTTCGAGATAGTTGAACTGCGTCTGCAAGTCTTTGCCGTCTTTCCTGGCCAGGTACCACAGCCAGGCGTTCGCATAGCTGCTGTCCGGCGCCAGTTCGACCATGCGATCGACCAGCGCACGAACGCGTTTGTTGGCGGCTTGGACTGCAACAGTATCTGATGGATCAACCTGGTTTTCGATCGACCGCGCCAGCGCCCAGAGAGCGGGCACGTAAGCCGGTTCCAGTTCGACGGCGCGCTCCAGCACCTCGACAGCTTCGTCGAATGCCTCGGGCGTGCGCACGACATGAGACAGGTGGTCGCCGCGCAGATATAGCTCGTAGGCCTCCGGATTGATTTGCTCCGAGGTTGGTGGTTCGTCCGACAACTTGAGTCGCAATTGCCCGACAACTCTTGCCGCGATATCGTCCTGGATCTCGAAAATATCGTCGAGCGTACGTTCGTAAACATCCGACCACAGCTGCGTATCTTCGTCGGCGTCGACCAGTTGCACGGCGACGCGCACGCGATCGTCGTGCCGTCGCACGGAACCGACGAGAATGTGCGAGACATCCATTTTGCGCGCTGCCGCAAGAATGTCGATGTCGCCCTGGCCGAACGTGCTCGTCGTCGTTGTACCGGTCACACGCAGCTGCGGTATGGTCCAGAGCAGATTCGTCAGTTCAACAGCAATGCCGCTACCCAGGGCATCCTGCGATCCTGATCCTCCAAGAGTCTGGAACGGGAGAACCGCGATGGACCTTTCGCCAAATTCCGGACCACCTTCCCGCAGTATGAACTTGTCGACTGCAAAATAGGCAACAGCAACGACGAGGAATACCGTGATGGCCCGGTCCAGCGTCTTCGAGGACAGGCCGCGATCCGCAGCCGGTACTTGTGCGTCGCGCACGAATCCCGATGGCGTCCACTCGAATTTCCACGACAGCACCAGTGCCGGCACGAAACCAATTGCCAGTGCTATGAGGATCACGCGCAGCACTTCGGGCTCCAGGCCGAACGCCGGCAGCAGGGTCTCGGCAACCTGCACAATCAGCCAGCCGCCCGCCACATAGGCCAGTGCGACTCGATGCACATTGCGGCGGCGAATTTGCTCAATCAGGGACATACGGTGTACGTGGCGGCGGGCCAGCACCGAGTATCGCACAGATACATCCTGTTACCGCATCAGCGTGGTGCTCGGTGGCGTCCTTCGCTAGAGTACCGAGACATTCAGCATCCGGAAGCGAACACGATGACCCGATTCCTGACCCCTATTGTTGCGGTGCTTGCAGCAGGATTTGCACAGGCACAGTCCGACCTGCCTTTCGACGTCACGGAGATAACCAGCTTCGACGAACCGTGGGCGATGGCGTTCCTGCCCGACGGGCGCATCCTCGTGACCGAAAAGAAGGGCAACCTGCGACTTATCGGTCAGGACGGCCAGTCGTTTGGCGTGGTTGGCGGCGTGCCGGACGTTGCTTACAGCGGGCAGGGCGGGTTTGGCGACGTTGTCCTGCATCCGGATTTTGCCGACAACGGGCTCGTGTACCTGAGCTACGCCGAAGCCGGTGTCGGCGACACGCGCGGTGCGGCGGTTGCGCGTGGCAAGCTGACGCTTACCGAGCGTCGCGGCATGCTGAGTGACGTTGAAGTTGTCTGGCGCCAGTATCCGAAGCGGACCAACGACGGCCACTACGGTCACCGTATTGCGTTTGATGATGATGGCTACCTTTGGATTACGTCGGGCGACCGGCAAAAGTTCACGCCGGCACAGGACATGCAGAGCACGATGGGCAAGGTTGTGCGATTGCACGATGATGGTTCAGTGCCAGACGACAATCCGTTTGTCGACTACTACAGCGAAGACGCGTTCATCGACGACGAAGGCCCGTATCCGCAGATCTGGTCGCTCGGCCATCGCAACCCGCTCGGTATTACCTTCGATCTCGACGGACAGTTGTGGGTCATCGAGATGGGACCTGCCGGCGGTGATGAGCTGAACCTGATCAAGCCGCGTGGTAATTACGGTTACCCGATCGTCTCCAATGGCGAGCACTACGACGGCCGGCCGATCCCCAACCACGACACGCGGCCCGAGTTCAATGCGCCGGCTGCCTGGTGGACGCCGACAATCTCACCGGGACACCTGATGACCTACAGCGGCGAGGCATTCCCCGATTGGAAGGGGAACCTGTTTGCCGCCGGGCTGTCGTCACGCGCAATCGTTCGCATCGAGGTTGACGGTGAAAGCGCCGTCGAAGCCGAGCGCTTCCCGATGGGTGCACGCATTCGCAGCGTCGTGCAGGGCCCCGCAGGCAACCTGTGGGTGCTCGAGGACGAGTGGGCCGGGAGCCAGGGGCGCTTGCTGAAGCTGATGCCGAAGAACTAGTCGTCAGTTACGGGCTCGAGCCGCAACAATGCGCCGTTGTTCTCTTCGGTAAGCAGGTATAACAAGCCGTCCGGTCCCTGGCGCACATCCCGAATACGTTGCCGTTGCTCGTTCAGCAATGACTCGCGGGCGATCTCCTCGCCATTTTCATTCATCACGATGCGCTCGAGGTGCCCGGTCCCCGGGATGCGTCCAACGGTCATCGCGCCGACAAACAGGTTGCCCTGCCATTCGGGGAACGCGTCTCCCGTGTAGAAGGCCAGGCCCGATGGCGCGATGGAAGGTGCCCACAGCACCGCCGGTTCGGCCATGCCTTCGGACCAGAAGTAACGGCTGACACGAGGTCCTTCGTAGTGGCGGCCATAGGAGACGTGGGGCCAGCCGTAGTTCGCGCCGGGCTCGATGACGTTTAGCTCGTCGCCGCCCTGGACGCCATGCTCTGTCGCATAAATACTGTCGTTGTCCGGATGGATCGCAAGGCCTTGCTGGTTGCGGTGCCCCATCGAGTAGATTTCGGGCTTGTAGCCCCAAAAGCTGGTTTCACCGTCGTCGCGCTCGACCCCGAACGCGCCGCCGACGGTCATGTACAGCGTGCCATCCGGCGCAAACGCCAGCCTGGAAGACGCGGTGAATGTGCCCAGGTCCGCAAACGGGTCCGCCAACGCGTCTTCTACGTTCCACGGTTCGACAAAAAAGATGTCTTCAACGTCGTGCAACTGGTCGTTCTCGAACCGCCCACGCACGAGCGCAACACCACCCTGACCATCGGGCAGGGCGCGCGTATAGGTCAGGTAAATGAGACGGTTCTGCTCAAACTCGGGGTGAACGGCGACCTCCATCAGGCCCGAGAACCCGCGTGCCTTGATGTCGGTGGGAACGCCCGCAACAGGATCGGATAACAACTTGCCATTGCGTATCAGCCGCAAAGCACCATGTCTCTCGGTCACCAGCATGTCGCCCCCGGGCAGAAATGCCAGCGACCACGGGTGTGACAAGCCGCTCGCAATGGGTACAACACGTATGTCGGGAATCGCATGCGAGTGAATGATGAATGGCTCGCTCGGCAATTCGACGCGCGGCAGCCCCGGTGGACCGGCTTCCCCGGTTGATTCAACGTCCACCCAGTCGGCGCCTTCCTCGATCCAGCGTCGAACGAGCTCTACTTTGTCCCGAGGCACCTCAACGCCCATCGAATACGGCGGCATACGGTCTTCAGCAGTCCTCGCGTTCATGCGCAGGAAGACCTGGCTTTCGGTGGGCTTCCCCGGGACGATCGGGTGGCGGCCGTCGGCAATTTCGGCAAATGCGAATTCGGCCTTGTCCAGACGCAGGTTGGCCTCGCGCGAAATATCCCACTCCCCGTGACACGGGTAACAATAGGTGGCAAATACCGGCTGGACTTCTTCCAGGTAATTGACGGGCTCCTGCGCCGCAGCAAGTTCCGGAAAAGCCAGGCAGACGAGCGCAAGCGTCCGAGTCGCTGTTCGAATCATCGTGAAACCCCCAAGGTTGTTCTTTTTGTTAGTTGTGCAGAGTGTAGCGTAGAAGGACCAGCACTGTGGCCTCAATCAGGCGGAGGTCTCTGCTCGGAATTCCGGGTGTTCGTCGAGGAAGCGCATCCAGCCTTTCTCGATATCGGTCCGCGGCGGTCTCTCACCGTGGACGACGGCCATGAACCGTTCTTCTTCATCGTAGATGGGTTCGAACCGGCCTTCGGTCAGCGCCATCAGGTAGATGCCGATGGTGTGAATATAGTAGCGGGCGATTGGCGGATACGGATCGCCCAGTTCGACGTCGAACCCGCCCTGGTTGAGGACCGCGAGCTGTGGAGGCGGCACCGGGTTTTCCACTGCATCCATCAGTGTTTTCAGGTGCGCTGCGACTTCCGCGCTGTCGAGTATGTCCGTGTGCGAGTTATCGAATCCGAACTGGCCGCTGGCCTGGGCCTGGGCCTGAGGGCGCAGCTGGCTTGTCAGGGTGACGACGCCATCGCTGTTCTCGCCGAGCTTGATCGTGCCGGGGTTGTGGAATGCATAGACCAGCTCGTGGTGAACGAAGTCTGGCAGTGGTTTGCGAAACAGGTCGCGAATGAAGTCATTTGCCGGATTCAGGTCCCGCCACGACGGCAGCACGATGAGGCCGTGCTCCTCCCCCTTGGCTGCCGCTTCGTGTCCGCCAAATGGTGTCGCCAGCGTGACGAGCAGCCGAACCTCGTTTTCGCGCGACTTGCCCTGGTACTTGTTAACGGCCTCGCGGGCGATCAGGCCGCCCATGCTGTGCGCGACAACAATGATCGGCATGCCGTTCGAGTCATAGACTTTTCCCGACAAAAAGATCTGGTAGAAGAGCTCGGCCAGCTGATCGAGGTCGCCGCCCGACGGGTAGTGGAAAAACCATGGCTTGTAATGCTGCCGGTCGAGCTGCGCCACGAGTCCCGCAAACTCGCGGGCGCTGCCATTAATGCCATGAATGAAAATTACCGGCATCTTGAAGCCGTAATCATCCTCCAGCGCATAGAACATGGTGGGCGCCTGCTGAAGGAAGGCGGCAGGGTCGTACATGCCCAGCGTTGCAAAGCTGGCGTCGAAGATCGGGTCGTCCAGCGTCCGCAGCGTCCCCGAAGGATAGAACAGTGATTCGGCGCGCCCCGGCGTGTCCGGTACCTCGATCTCAATATCCCATTCGATGGCTACAGGCTCGGTGAGCGGCACGTCGACCTGGCCGAGCACCATGTCCGGTGTCGCCGCCGCGTCCAGGGCAATTGCACGCCGCCCGACGACTTCCGAGCGCCTGAATACGCCGTCGCGGTCCATATCCGCGAATACAACGAGGTCGTACTGTCCTTCGGGCAGGGACATGCCGTAGTGAGAGCCGGCGACCTCGAAGTGCATCCTGTCAACGAGTTCATGCGGCTGGTACTTGCTCGAAAATGCAGCGATTACTTTGGGCAGGCCGTTGTAGTCGCCGGCGGCGTCGTTGCACTGCCCGTGCACAAAGAACTTCTCGCGGTCGATCATGTGCTTGACGTTGACCTGCCCGGGTTCGGCGTTCTGGATACGGGCGTATTCGGACTGCGCCGAGGCGTACTTGAGGTGCGTGCAGGACGCGAGGCAAACCGCCAGGCACACGGTCAGGACCAGGTTGCTGAATGATCTCGGCACGACGTTTTCGACAGCGGGGTTGTGACGGGCTCATTGAATATACGCCGCCGCTGCCGGGCGCCGAATCGTGGCTTACCGAATCATCGGGCGATGTCGACCTGGCGGCCCCGGGATGGGATGGGCACGACGTCATGCATGGCGAAATACGCGGTGGCGGCGTCCGAGACCTTGCCGGCGCTACGAATGGCTTCAACCTCCGCGAACACGGTATACAGGTCGCCGCCTTCGGCCAGGAAGCCCGGCGCGGCGACGGTGAGACGCTCATCGTCGGCAACAGCAACGCCATCGCGTTCGAGTGAGACGAGCCTTTGTCCCTCGGGGCGCGACAGGTCGTAGGTGATCTCGAGCCCGGACTCCTGCAACAAGCCGCGCTCGAGTGTGAAGGATTGTTCGAGCGCGCGACGAATCTGCTCGCCCGTCATCTCCTTGACGATGACGTCATCGACGAACGGATAGGTGTCGTGCAAGTCGACGATCCGAACATCGCCGCCAGGAATGTCCTTGCGCAGGCTGCCGCTGTGAATGAACGCGACGTCGGTGCCGGCAACCGCGATAAAAGCATCGGCGAACAGGTTGCCGACGTCCGATTCTTCGATGTAGCGACGACTCATGTACGCCGCCGACCTGCCCACGACTTCGCGAATTTCAGGATAGGCGCCGCGGTAGTCGCTCAACTTGGCGAGGATGGCAGGGTCGGGCGCATATTGGCTGGGATCAACCGGGATCAGGCGCCCGCTGTGGCCGGTGATTTCGCGACTCTCGGTATCCAGCGTGAGTTGCAGGTAACCAAGGTGCGTTGCCTGGCCATAGGTCTGCATGATGATCGTGCCGGTCTCTTCGTGCACGACGGGTTCCGGCGTGCCGGCGTCGGCATGGCCGGCGAACAGCACATCGATACCTTGCACAGCGCCTGCGAGGTTGATGTCGGCATCGATGTCGCGCTGCAGCCGGGGATCGCTCTCGGCATCAGTTTGCATTGGCGCAGTCTTGCCCTGGTGCGTAAGCAATACGATGAGGTCGACCTGGCCACGCAGTTCGTCGATGGAGCGTTGCACGGCTTCGGCGGGCACGGTGACGTCGAGAGGCTCGATAAACGACGGGATTATGGCGCTGACGGCGTCCTGGCCCATGATGCCGATGACGCCGATACGAACACCATTGCGCTCGATGACGGCATGCGCCTGCGCGTAGGGATGGTCGGTGTCCTTGTAAAAGAAATTTGCGCCCAGCACCGGGAACGGTGCGCGGTTCTTCTGCCAGGCGAATACCTCGTGGCCGTACTCGAACTCGTGGTTGCCGATCGCCATAGCGTCGTAGCCCATCGTGATCATGAGTTCGAAAGCGAGCCGTCCCTCGGTCAACTTGGCCAGTGCGCCGGTAAAGATATCGCCCGAATCAAACAGGAATACGTTCGGTTCCGTGGCGCGGATGTGGTTGATGAGCGTCGTCATTTCGGCGATGCCGCCGATCATCTCCTGATCATCGAGCCAGAAAGCGGGGATCGGGTCGTAGGCGCTCTCCACATCATTCGTAAAAAGCAGTGTCACGGTGGTGATATCCGGCGCTTCGCTGCTGACTTGCGGCTGGCAGGCCGAGACAAGAAGCAGGGCGAAAATCAGGAGTTTGCGGGCAGGCATGGTTGCCCGATTATAGAGTGGTTATATGTTGCCTAGGTATTTGCCAGCATTGACGACAGTTTCCGGTTTGGACAAAAATCTTGCCGGGTAGAGACACAAGGCAGACTGGAACTAGTTCAGGGGCGTTCAGCCACGCATCCGTGTTTCCTTCGCGCCGCCAGGGAAGACTACCGTCTGGAGCCGGAAATGTCGCGCCGCTAGGAGTCCCTGGCATGTTTGCCAAGGAGGCGTAGACATGAAGGTTGGCACAGCGCGATGGCTGGTTTTTGTCCTGGTTTTACTTGTTTCAAGTCAAGCGGTCGCCGGCGACTCCCGTTCGGGGTCCGTGAGAGGCGATGTCTACACGGCGCCTGACAAGAGCTTTCAGTTCGACTTACCGAAGCTGATCGAGCCGGACACTTTTGTACGTGATGTCCGGGAGTCTCCCGGCGCATTCAAGATTGTGATGGGCGACGACTTGTGTCGGCGATTTTTTGTAATTCGGCACGAGTTGGACCGTTTTGCCGATTTCGAAAGCTACTGGCAGGCGCGACTCAAGACAATGCAGGTTTCCGATGTTGAGTCCAGTGACCTGGACCTGGCACAAGGCAGGGCCGTGTACGTTTCGGGGACCATGCCACACGTGCCCGTTTGCGTTGCGATGACGTTTGGCCCGGACGGGGAACTCGCGCCGGATGAAAATGGCGGCAGCGAAATCGGACTGATGTTCATCGCATCGGACGATGCCTGGTACGAGTTCGGCTACGTCATCGGGCAGGAGCGGGCGTTTGCCGAGATGTACGGAGTGGGTAACATCAGGGATGAACTGGACCAGGTAATTTCCGGGTTCAGGGTGCTTGGCCCGAGGCAGGAAGGAAAGCTCCCGGAAATCACATCGCTAATCCGGTTTGTCGATGCAATCGATGAATCACAATGCGAGGCGCTGGGTCAGGTCAAGGGCAAATCGACGAGTTTCGCAGGCACCGTCGACGCTCACATGCACAAGGCGCAGGCTAAACTGCGCGAGGAGGCCCAACGTCTCGGCGCGAACGCGATCGTGATTCGCAATTCGAAGATGAAAAGCAGCGTCCTTACCGGGTATCCCTACATGATTCTCGTTGGCGATGCTTTGGCATGCGATGAGGTACCCGAATACATGGCCTGGGAAATCGGCGCCTCATGAGCAAACGCGTTCTTGTGGTCTTGCTGTTGGCCGTTTGGAGCACGTTGCCAGCGTGCATCGTAACGTCGGTAGTCGAAGCAGAGAGCTACGACTCGCACATTACCGACCACTACACGCACTTTACTCCTGATGGCCGCAAAGCCACGCCTCTGGATGCAGAGTGCCGCTGGCCTTGCTACAAGCTTGGTGGGACCGCCGTGGGTTTTTTCCCACCCAAGCAGTCGGTCGACGTCAAGGCGGCCGGACCGATATTCCCGATATTCCCGGCGCCGGGTGAAGGAACGAGTTACGCGGAATGGCAGTTTTTTGTCGGGCTGCAGGTCAGGCCCGGCAAGAACGGCTTCCTGATACTCGATCCGTCGCAGTACCTCGTTACCATACCGGGAAGAGAAGAGACTCTTGCGCCAATCGCGGTCGAGGACTGCAGCGGCAATACGGTCAGTATGACCGGGCTGACAGTCTTCGGCAGCGCACGTTGCTTCGTTCTTTATTACGACCTCGAGCGAGGCGACGCGCGCGAGTTTACGCTGGCACCGGCCAGCATCGAAGCCGACGAGATCCTGTACATGTTCCCGGACGTCGTGTGGACACCGGGCACATACTCGTGGGCGGAGTAGATCCATGAACAGTTCGAAGAGAACCGTCGTGGTCTGCATGTTCTCGCTCCTCGTATCCGGCTGTGCGTCGGAACCTCGTTACCTCGAACCGGGCGGCGACGGTGCATACCTGCAAAACCGGACCGAAATGCAGGGGCAGGCACGGTTCATTTACCTGTTTGAGTACGCCAACGGTCTGGATATATCGCCGAGCGAGTGGTCACTAAAGATGCCAGCGAAGGTCAAGAGCAAGATTTATCCGGGCGCGACGGTTGTCGGGGTACAAGTGATTTACACGCCCGCCTATGGACGCAACATGTTCGCGCGCTTGAACGACCAGATGTTCTACATTTTCTCGCGCGATCTCGGCTTGACTGAAGAACGTCTCGCCTACATTGCTGATAAGTCGCCCGATGTTGAGTTTGAGAGCCTGACGGGCGTTCTCGGACTTCGGTTTGAGGCCAGGGTTGGTGTGACCTACCAGGCAGCGGCCCGGGTTGAGGATGGCAGGGCCTTCCTGTGGATCGAGGACAGCGATGGTAATGTTGTCAGCGAGACTGTTGTCGGCGTGACGGATCCCTATTGCGTTTCCCAGTCAGTTCACGATGCGGGCACTATTGCCTGCATGGCGGACCTGGATGCCGGTTGGACCGTACTCGAAGGATTGCCCGACCCACACTAGTCACCGAAGAATCCCTGCCGTATTTCATTAACTTCGTGACTCACGTCCGCGCCGAGTACGAAGGCCACCTGTCCGTCTTTTTCGTGCATCTCGATACCGGCGAGCTCGAGGTAATCCCCGATAGGAATCTTCTCGACACCGTAAACATAGCGACCGAAGAAATCTTGCTGGCTGGCGTCGTTAACTTCGCTCAGTGCGCGTTCGACGTCAGCGATTTCATAGGGTTTGTCGCCATGCTGATTGAACATGAACCTCATGAAATCGTCGAGACTCTTCTCATTGTTGGTCGCTGAACGAATCTGCAGGTCCTGGGCGATAGCGATGAGCAACCCGCCCGAGTAAATCAGGCCCCAGTGCTCGTGTTTGAGGTTGCCGTTCGTTATGGACAGACGGCCAGCGGCATCGTCCTGGTCGTAGCGCTGGTAGAACAGGCCACCCAGGATGCCCAGGAATGCTTCATCGTTGAGATAGCCGATGTGATGCAGTGCCTTCAACGTGTAAAAGTTGGAAAAGCCTTCCTTGAGCCACTCGCCGTCCTCGCCGCTGGGGAAAAACGACTTGCCGTTCCACAGGTGAAAGAACTCGTGTGCGAAAAGCAAGCGTGCCATGTGCTGTGACATCGGGCCACCCGCAGGCTCGAGCAGGATGCTGATGTTGTCGCCGATGGCCTCACCATCCGTCATTTCCGCCTGGTTGATGATAACGACAGGTTGGCCCGCCGAGTCCCGCGACTGCAGCCTCGGCACATCGCCCATCAGGGAAACGTAGTAGTCGAGCACGCCGCTGGCCATGTCGACAAAAACGTCTTCCTGGGCGAGGACGTCTTCGCCACCTAATGCCAGCAAGAGTTCGAACGGCCCGTTACTGACCGACACCTCCTTGTGCATGCCCGCAAAGAACATCGATGTGCCGAGAATGTCGTGGTTGGGAACGACGTATTGATCAGTGCCATCTCCTGCACGTTGCCAGGGGGTCGTCACATGCCAATTGTCCGGCAGCCGAAATTCGACCGTGATGTTGTCGCGGTCTTCGCCGTTGACGACGAACAGCGAGCGTGCCGTGTAGAACACCCCCCATTCGCGCCAGTACGCGGCGCCATCGACACCGCCATTCCACTCATGGCCTTCATGATCAAGCGCCACAGAGTAGCTGACAGTGACGGGCCCAGCCGGCATGCTCGCCAGCTGCCAGGTGCCATCTTCGCTGGCGGTAACCGGAACAGGCCGGTCGTTCTCGTCACGTACCTCGAACCGGCGTACGAATGTCGACCAGCGCGCCGGCAACTGGTTGGCGCCCGGAAACATGTAAAACAGCGGGTCGTCCGGTGTCAGGGTCGCCGTAACCAACGCGACGCGATGGTTGTCGGCCGGAATCGTGATCTCGTAATTTGCCGATTGTGCTTTGGCGGCCGCAAGAGGTAACAGAATGGCCGCGACGGCCCGAACTCTGGTGGTGTTGGTCATTGATAACGCTCTCCTTTCACAGAAGATGCAGCTACCCGGCGTTTGGATTAACAAGACCGGCCACACCAGACGCGACCATCTGTAACAAGTTGTTGCAAAAAGGCATTTCAGTGAGTTACCGGCGTTTTCAGGCCGTACTAATCTTTATAATCGGCACTCCAAATTGAGGGGTAACCGATGCAGATCAGACTTTTTGGTATCACCGCAGCCGCGGTGCCCGTGCTAGTCCTGAGCGCGTGTTCCGAAGCGCCAGACTCGACGCAAAGTGCGTCGGGCTGGTCTGCGCGCACCGTTCCTGTAATCGCCGAGCCGCTCGACTTCGAGTATGCGCGCACGAAGATCAATGCCGTCGGCACCTCGAGGGCCGTTTTGTCCGCCGACCTCTACCCGGCCGCCTCGGGCGAAGTCGTCGAAGTCAACGTCGAGCCCGGCCAGCTCGTCCGGAAAGGAGACATCCTCGTGCGGCTCGACAGCCGCGAGCAGGAACTCGCTGTGAAGCTCGCGGAGCTCAGGCTCCAAGATGCCGAGCGTCTTTATGCGCGGAGCTCAGACTCGAAGATGCCGAGCGTCTTTATGATCGCTACTCGCGCTCCGCGGACAGCGGTGCCGTATTGCCGACTGCACTGGATGCCGCGCGCACCGCCATGGAACTCGCTCGCGTCGAATTGGCCAGCGCCGAGATTGCGCTCGGCGATCGAACGATCAAGGCTGTCTTCGACGGCCACGTAGGGACCACCGAAGTTGATCCGGGCGATCGAGTCAGCCCGGCTTCCCTGGTCACGACGCTCGATGACCGTAGCGCGCTGCTGGTCAGTTTCGAAGTCCCCGAACAGTTCATCGGGGAGCTGTCAGTCGGTGATTCGGTGCGCCTGGAAACCTGGAGCGCCGCCATGCCTGCCGTCACCGGCGAGATTGTCGACATCGGCAGCCGCATCGATCCACTCAACCGCAGTTTCGTGGCGCGCGCCCGTGTCGCGAACGACGACGACTCGCTGCGGCCCGGCATGAGTTTCCGCGTGCAGGCCGACCTGGCAGGACAACGTTACGCTGCAATCGCTGAAACCGGCGTCCAGTGGGGTGCCGATGGCGCCTATGCGTGGGCGGTCGTCGACGGTGCGACAGTACGTGTGCCGCTGCAGGTCGTTCAGCGACGTGAGGGCCGTGTGCTCGTCGATGGCGACTTCCCGGAAGACTTGCTGGTCGTTGTTGAGGGGACGCAAAGCGTTCGCGAAGGTACCGCCGTGCAGGTTGACGAACAGCGTCTTGCCGAAAAGCGCAAGCAGCAGTCTACAAGCGGTGGTGACGGCAACTTCGTCGTGCTGGACTGATCCGACCCGTGGGCGATTCAATTCAAAAGGGCCTCCCTGGCCTCAGCGTGCGCCGGCCGGTGCTCGTGCTGGTGCTCAACCTGCTGGTCGTGCTCGGCGGACTTGCCGCATTGCTGGCGGTCGAGGTGCGCGAGTTGCCCGATGTCGACAGGCCCGTTGTCAGCCTGCGTGTCGATTACCCGGGCGCGTCACCCGACACCATGGACGCCGAGGTCATCTCCCTGCTCGAAGGGGCCGTGGCCCGCGTATCAGGCATCTACCAGATTCGCTCGGCGTCCGAAGAAAACAACGGGCGCATCAACATCGAATTTCGTCCCAACGTCGACATCGACACGGCCGCGGCCGACGTTCGCGAGGCGGTCAGCCGCGTTGAACGCAGGTTGCCCGACCGTGTCGAGGATGTTGTCGTTATCAAAGCAGACGATGACGCACGCGCCGTCATCAGCCTCGCCGTGCAAAGTGACACGCTGCGCGAAGAGGCACTGACGAGGCTTGTCGAACAGGACATAGTCCCGATGCTCGTTGCGATTGATGGCGTTGCTGACGTACAGCTGTCGGGCAGCCGCCAACGCGTGTTGCGCGTCTCGGTAGATCCATTGCGACTGACGAGCTATGGCCTGTCGGTCAACGACCTGGCGGCTGCGTTGCGTCAAGCGCCGTTCGATGTGCCCGCCGGGAGTTTTCGCTCGCGCGACCAGCAGTTGATCGTGCGGGCCGACGCAACTGTCGTCGATGCCAGTGAAGTTGCCGATATCATCATTCGCGATTCGGTGAGAGTCGGCGACGTGGCCCGGGTTTACTTCGGGCCAGAAGATGCTACGACGCTGTCGCGACTCAACGGCGAACCCGTGCTCGGTCTCGAGGTGATACGCCAGGCAAAGTCCAACACGATGAACATCTCGGCCGGTGTCTCCGATGCCGTCGAACGCATCAATGAGCGTTTCTCCGAACTGCAGGTCATGGTGACCGACGACCAGGCCGTGTTTATCCGCAATTCTGTTTTTGAGGTTGTCATCACGCTGGCATTTTCGATGGCGATCGTGATCTCGACGATCTGGCTATTCATGGGCAGCCTGCGGGCGACGCTCGTACCGGCCATCGCAATCCCGGTGTCGCTCATAGGCACGATTGCCGCCATCTGGGTATTCGGTTTCTCCATCAACATCCTGACGCTACTCGCGCTCGTGCTTGCGACCGGTCTCGTTGTCGACGATGCGATCGTGGTGCTGGAAAACATCCAGCGGCAACACGCGAACGGCATTCGTTCCCGAGCGGCCGCCGTGATCGGTACGCGCCAGGTATTTTTTGCTGTCGTTGCGACGACGGCGGTGCTCGTTTCGGTGTTTGCGCCGATCTCGTTCCTGCCGAGCACGGCCGGCGTGTTGTTCCGCGAGTTCGGCATGGTGCTGGCCAGCGCCGTCATCATCTCCAGCTTCGTCGCGCTGTCGCTCGTGCCGATGGTGGCCGCGCGCCTGGTCAAAGGCGGCCATCTCGACAACACGCCGGCATTTATTGCCGGCATCGGCAGCCGCTTCGCTCGGGGTTACGAGCGCTCACTCAAGTTTGTGCTATCCAGGCCCCGCATCGGCATTGCGGTCGCCGTTATCTTTGCGGCGGGCGCCGGCTACACCTACACGGCGCTTGACCGCGAACTCGTGCCGCCCGAAGACCGTGGTGTGCTGAGGATTCTGGCATCAGGCCCCGATGGCGTCGGCCTGACCTACATGGACAGGCAAACGCGCGAGATTGAGTCGCTCGTGGAGCCGATACTCGCAAGCGGCGAAGCCAGGTCGATTTACTCGATGGTGGGCATGTGGGACCCCAACCGCAGTTTCCTCTCCATGCCGCTGGCCAACTGGAGCGATCGCGATCGCAGTCTGCAGGAGATTGCCGGTGAATTGCGCGGCAAACTCGCCGAAATACCGGGCGCACGCGTTGGCGTCTGGGGTGGCAACAGCCTGAACCTGCGCAGCTGGGGTAGCGACATCGAGATCTCGCTGCTCGGCAATAATTACGAGGAGATTTTCGCCGCCGCAAAGGCCCTGACGTCTGCCATAGAGGAGCGGTTGCCGGAACTGACGCGCCCGCGCATTGCATTCGACCCGACGCAGCCGCAGCTGTCCGTCGACATCGACCGCCGGCGGGCGGCGGATCTCGGCATCGATCTCTCGGAGCTCGCAGCCACGCTGCGCACGATGATCAACGGCGATGAACTCATTGATATCAATGTCGACGACCAGGCGGTTCCGATTCTGCTCGAGTCCACCCAGGGCGACATCAACGACCCGTCCGATCTCGTCAACCTGTTCGTCAGTTCCACCGATGGCAGGCTCGTTCCGCTATCGAGCATCGTGACCTTGCGGGAGGAGGGCGTCGCGACCGAGCTGAACCGGCGGTCGCAGCGCCGTGCAATCGACATAGGCATCGAGCGAGCGGATACGTATCCTCTGCAAACCGCTGTCGACGAGCTCAAGGTGCTGGGCGACGAGGTGCTTCCCGAGGGCATAACGCTCATGTTCCGCGGTGAGGCCGCGACGCTGCAGGAAACTTCCAACGAGGTTGCGGTGACCTTTCTTATCGCGATCCTCGTGATCTTCCTCGTGCTCGCCGCGCAGTTTGAAGGCTTTACGAGCGCACTGGTCGTTACGCTGACCGTGCCGTTCGGCGTTGCCGCGGCAATCTTCGCGTTGTTCCTGACCGGCACATCGCTGAACGTCTATTCGCAGATCGGGCTGGTACTGCTGATCGGCCTGATGGCCAAGAACAGCGTGCTCGTCGTCGAGTTTGCAGACCAGCTGCGTGACAAGGGCCGCGAAGTTCGCGATGCCATTGAGCAGAGCGCAAAGCGGCGCCTGCGTCCTGTCATGATGACGCTGGTATCGACCGTGCTCGGCGCATTGCCGCTGATCCTGAGCAGTGGCGCTGGCGCGGAAGGCCGCAGTGCGATTGGCTGGGTCGTATTCGGTGGCCTGGCGCTTGCCGCCATATTCACGCTCTACCTGACACCGCTGCTTTACCTGAAGCTCGCCCCGATCGCGCAGGCGCGCGCCGCGGAGTCGCAGCGGCTCAGTGACGAGCTGGAGCACGCCTATGCCGGTTTTGTCGGCCGCCGGCCATAGGTCCAGTATCGCCACAGCCACTCGAACGGGCCGAAGTCGAAACGGCTAAGCCACCAGCGGCTGGCAAGCGCCTGCAGGGGCAATAACGCAACGACGATAAGCAGGCCAGCCGCCGGGAGCACCTTGCCATACAGACCCAGTCCCCAGCCAAATCCAATGAAAGCGGCGACGAAACCCGTGAACAAGTAATTGGTCAGCGCCATACGTCCAATAGGAGCGAAAATTCGGAGCCTTCGCCGCCAGTCCTCGTCATTACACAGTAACGCGATGCCGGCCGCATAGCCGAGGCCCAGCACGGGCATGCCGATAGGCCACGCAAACATACCTGCGATGAATCCGTGATATTCGATTGCATCCCGGCCAAGCCCAAAGGTTTCCATGGCGACCCAGGCGACACAGCCCAGAAAACCGATCGTGAGCAGCCAAGGCAGCATGCGTCGGGCCAGCGCCAACCGGACCGTCAGGTCGGTTATCGCGCCCTGGCGCGCGACGAACAGACCGAGCAACATCAATCCGAGCAGGTCGATATCACCGAGGTAGTATCTCCAGGAGCTATATGCGCTCCACATGTGACGCAGGTTCAGGCTGGCCAGTTCGGTAAATGTCCCGGCGGTAGCCGCGCGGTCGATTTCGTTGTGCAGGGCGTCATGAGTGAGCGACTGATCCGGGGGCCACAGCGCGTCGAAGACAGGGCCCGAGACTTTCGGGATAACAAAGCACAGGATTGCAACAAACAGG
>JARRLQ010000080.1:0-8886 GCA_037386905.1 Woeseiaceae bacterium | reverse complement strand
GCACGCCTTTTGCCCCGAGGGCCAGGGCCTTTATGATGTCTGTGCCACGGCGAAATCCGCTGTCGACAAGCACCTCGAGGTCGTCGCCAACGGCATCGACAATCTCCGGCAGTACTTCCAATGGCGTCGGTGCGTGATCGAGCTGGCGTCCACCATGATTCGAGATCACTACTGCATCGGCGCCGATACTTCGGGCCAGCCGGGCATCTTCTACACTCGTCATCCCTTTGATAACGAATGTCCCGTCCCACTCCTTGCGTAGCGCTTCCGCATCTTCCCAGGTGAAGCTGCGATCGAGTTGTTCGGCAAACCACTGCGCTACCGATCCGAAATCGTCCTTCGTGGATTCGTCGACATAGGCCTCTATGTTCGGGAAGCGCCACTTGGGATTGGTCAGATACTGAAACGTCCAGGCCGGTGCGTTGAGCAGGTGCCACAGGATTCGCGGAGTGGGTTTCGGCGGAATGGCCAACTGATTGCGCATGTCTCGTTCGCGGTTTCCGGCCGTCGCGCAGTCCACCGTCAGCACCATCGCTCCATAGCCCGAAGCTTTGCAGCGCTGCACGTAGTCGCTGGTGACCGAGCGATCCTTAAAGACATACGCCTGGAAGAATCGTGGTCCCTCCACTTCGTTGGCGATGTCCTCCAGCGACGTCATCGCCGAGGAGGAGGCGCCATAGAGCACATTGTTGCTTGCCGCCGCTCTGGCAACCGCAAGTTCCCCATCAGTATGAAAAAACCGGTTCGCCCCGGTCGACGACAGAACGAACGGGACAGAGGCCGGCATGCCCAGAATTGTCGTGGAGGTATCGACGCTATCAACGTCGACGAGAACGCGCTGGATCAGCGACAGCGCCTCGAATGCGCGCGAGTTCTCGTGGCGCGTGTATTCATCATCGGCGCCACCGTCGAGGTAGTCGAATATGAACCCGGGCAAACGACCCTTTGCGAGCTTTCGTATATCGTCGATATTGAATGCCCTTGCCAGGGCTCCGCTGCCAGTGCTCGCGCTCTTTGAAGACATCAGTGAACCTCTACGCTTTGACAACTTGTCTTGCAGTTCCCAGGAACAGGAATACAAGCGCACCTACCGTGCCGATCGCGGCAGCCAGCGAGAAAGCCGCAACGTAACCGCCAGTAACATCCACCAACCACCCGGTTACCGCAACGCCGATGATTCCGGGAATCGTGCCAGCCGTATTCACAATACCCCACAGTACATCGGAATGATCGGGCGCCACGTCGATAACCGCGGCCGCGAAGCCCGAGTAGCACAATGACAATAGTCCGAGCGAGCCGATTGTGAGTGCCAGCGCATAGGCGAACGTCTCCGCGCCGCCAGCCAGCAACACGCAGACAGACGCACCGCCGAGCCCGACGGTCTGCATCAACTTGCGAACGACCGTGCGGTCCCAGCCATTGCTCAGCAGCCCGTCCGCCAGATAGCCGCCAATGACCATGCCGAACGACATGGCCAGCCAGGGCGCAGCTGCATACAGGCCCGAACTGATTATCGACAAGCCCTGGGTGTCGTAGAAATAGCTGGGCAACCACGCCAGGAAGACATACAGGCTCCAGTTGACTGCGAATCCGCTGACGATCAGCGCCCAGATCGGCACGCTCGATAACAACTGCCGCCAGGGAATGGGAGGCTTCCCCTGTGGCGTTTCAGTTTCCGGCGCAAGTAACTGTTGCTCCTCGCGCGAAATTCTCGGGTGCTGCGCCGGTGTGTCGAAAGCAAAGAAGTACCAGGCGACTGCCCAGACGAACCCGATAGCCCCAAAACTGTAGAAGGCCATCTGCCAGCCGTACTCGGCGACGATCCAGCCCGTCGTCAGCAGCGCAATCAGCGCTCCGACTGTGGCCCCAGAGGAGACGAATGACACCGCCCGGGCACGTTCCCCCGGGGTCACCCACTTGGCCATCAGACTGAAGATGGCCGGTGAAGCAACGGCCTCGCCCGCACCGAGCAATATGCGCGCCGAAATCAGCACGGCCCCGGAAATCGCTGCGGCGTAAGGTGTGATTACTGTGAAGAGTGACCAAAGCACAACTGCTGTGCCAAGAACAACTTTGCCGCCGAAGCGATTGGCCAGGACCCCGCCGACAACCATGAACAGGATATAGCCCACGAAAAACGACGACAGCACGATGCCCTTCGTGGTGTCTGTCCAGCCCAGGCTGCGCTGCATATCGATCGCTGCGATTGAAATATTGACGCGATCGGTGTAGGCAATTACGAGGCCAAGAAAACACAGACCGATTACTGTAAAACGTTTAGGCCACATCGCGTCTGGTTTCCTAAGCAAGGGCGAAACACGCAGGATGCGTGTGACAATGTATCAACTATAGCCAAGATACTGCGGTGCCGGGAGTCCCGGCACCGCGAGTTCTGAACTAATTGGCAAAGTTGTACGTGCCCTGCACCGTAATCGTGCGCGGCATCATCAGGTACGCAAGGTCGTAAGCGCCGAGCGGCTGGCTCGACATGTTGATCTTCTCGTCGGAGAGATTCTTACCAATGACTGCAATGCTCCACTTGCGATCATTTGCTCCAATGCCAAGACGCGCATCGACACGCGTGTACGATTCCTGCACGAGTGTCGGCTCCAGGGTACCGTCGGTGAAGTGATCGTCTGTCAGAGAGGCCATGAGACGACCGAAAATCGCCAGCCTGCTGCCAACGGGTACATCGAAGTCGATGAACGCGGAGCCTGTCAGGTCGGCAGCAAACGGAAGATTTTCACCTGCCGCGTCGCAGCCGCTCTGTATGCCATTCTCCAGGTACGGCGGCAGGGAGCCCGAGGTGTTGCAGCTGATGCCATTGAACTCGTCATACTTTGCGTCGAGCGAAGCAACTGTTGCGCCGAGCGACAGGTAGTCGCTGGCTGCCCATCGCATATCAATCTCGAAGCCCTTGGAACTCGCCTTGCCGGCGTTTCCTATGCGCGTAATTACCGTCGTTCCTTCCACGATACTGCTCTTTACCTGCAGGTCATCGAACTCGTTGTCAAAATAGGCGATGTTCAACTGCAGTGCGCCGTCGGCAAGAAGTGACTTCAGGCCAATTTCGAATCCCTTGGCGGATTCAGGCCCATACACGATATTGCCATCCGGGATCGAGGTTCCCGTCGCAGCGCCACCAGACTTCGCGCTTTCGCCATACTTGGCATAGGCCATCGAGTTGTCGCCAAAATCCAGCTGGAAGGCTATTTCGGGCATGACCTCATCGTCGCTGACCGTACCACTCTGGTCGGAAGCGAGTGCGCAGGCGCCGCCGCCCAGGTTGCCGGGGTTCCATGAGGTGCCGTCGTTAAACGAGTTTTCGCAAATACTTTCACGGGACCAGTCTTTTTCGTCGTCGGAATAGCGCACGCCGGCGATGATCCTGGCTGAATCGCTCAGGTTAAACGTCGCCGATGCATACAGGGACAGCAATGTCTGATCCTGAAGCAGCAGGTTCGTACCGCGCTCACTAAAAGGTGCGCCAGGCACGATAACGTCGGGCGGGAAGAAAATAATATTCGACTGATCCGACTTCAGGTCCGAGGTCTGATAGTAGATGCCGGCAACATACTCAATTGTCCGGTCATCCGGAGACGTCAATCGCAGTTCGGCACTGGTTTGCTCATATTCTTCATAGCTGGTCGCATCGAGAGCCAGGCCCGGAAGGCCGAGTCCGGCCGCTGCAACCGAGTCGAGATCGGTACCGAGTTCATAGGTGTAATCCGTCAACCCGACGAGGGCTGTCAACGTATGCTCTCCCATGGCGAAATCCGCGTTAACCATGAAGTTGTTAACTTCCTGCAAGGCGCCGGGCCCCGACTGATTGTTGGGCGCAATTTCGAAGATCTGGTCGAGCCGCTCACCGATACCACTGTTGCGCCAGTCCAGCACGCCGTCACCAGGTTCCACGAGTCCGGCAAAACGGTTAAGCACCTCGCCGGTGAGGCCCACAACCTCGTAATCGGCATAATCGTACTTGGCAGTGATCGTGACCTTGTCCGACGGCTCAAACACGCCGGTCAGCCGGACCAGTGTCGACTCGGAGTTGCCGACGTCGCCAGATGTCGCATTCTCGATATATCCGTCACCCGTATCGTTCGTCTGAACGGCAAGCCGCAATCCGATCGTGTCTGTCGGCGACCCGCCGACGATGGCCGTCGCACTGTAACCACTGTATTCCATCTCATACTCACCGGTCAGGCGGACTTCGAGGTCGTCTCCTGGTCGGTTCTTCGCGCTGTGGATCGCCACGGCGCCAGCTGTGGAATTGAGGCCGAAGAAGACGGCTTGGGGACCGCGCAGTACCTCGATCCGCTCAGCATCGAAGAACGGCGTCCGGGTTTGCCTCGAACGCGGCATGTAAATACCGTCGTGGAACAAGCTCACAGACTGCTCAAAGCTGCGGTCTTCGCCTGAGCCAACACCGCGGATTGTAATCAGGTTGTTGGTTACGCCGTCCCCGATCGAGAAATTGGGCATGGTCGTGGACAGTTCACCGAGGTCCGTGATCGACATGTCGGCCAACTGTTGACCCGACACGACTTCAAGAGAAATCGGGATGTCCTGGGCGCTCTCTTCACGCTTGGTCGCTGTTACGACCACTTCATCCAGCTCGGCAGAGATCGCAACGACCGGCACCAGACCGACGCAGGCGAGAACCATCCAGATAGCAACAGCAGAAGTCGACAACTTGATATTCATTGGATAAACCTTGTAATGGTTGTAATCGTAAGAAGTACTTATTCCCTGTTCTGAGTATCCCAAACTTGCAGATGACGGTGCGGTTATATAAGGCAAAGCGCTGGTCTCAGGGACAATGCTCTGGTTTACGCATGACGAGACCGACAGAATGCTTGAATTGCGTTGCTCGCCGAGCCTCCTGAGCCAATAATGACTAAACGGCTATGGCAGTAACACGAAGGGCAATACGGATGAGCAAATCCAGGATTGAAACTCGCTTAGCAGAACTCGGCCTGGTCCTACCCGGGCCATTGCAGGTACCTGCAGGCACCAGGGTACCGCTCGCGATGGCAAAGGTCGTAGGACGTCGGCTCATCGTTTCCGGCCACGGGCCTCAGGAGGCCGATGGCTCCATCGCACAGCCGCGTGGACGAGTCGGAGAAGACGTTACACCAGAGCAAGCCGTTGAGGCGGCACGCAAAACGGCGCTGGCAATGTGCGGCACCATCAAGCGCGAAATAGGCGACCTCGATAGTGTCAAAGCGTGGGTCAAAGTCTTTGGGATGGTCAACTCCGCACCGGATTTTACGGGGCAGTCGGCAGTTATAAACGGGTTCTCGGAGTTGATTTTCGATATCTTCGGCGAGGAGTGCGGACTCGCCACACGGTCGGCGGTTGGCATGTCACAGCTGCCATTCGGTATTCCGGTCGAGGTGGAAGCCGAGCTGGAACTCTTCTAGGCATCCGACCCTGGTGCCTGTCGGGCGCAACTTCCTGCACCGAGGGATAAAGAGATATCCCCCCCGCAATCCATAATTAGATTTATGGACACTACCGCTGTCACTTTGCAGGACAAGTATCGGCTCGATTCGGGGCGGGTGTTCGTTACTGGTACTCAGGCACTGCTGCGCCTGGCGATGGTCCAGCGACGCCGCGATGCGGCTGCAGGATTGAATACCGCCGGCTTCATCTCCGGCTACCGCGGCTCGCCGATGACGGCGATCGACGTCGAACTCTGGCGCGCCAAGGCCCAGACCGAAAAAGACCACATACGATTCTGGCCCGCGACCAACGAGCACATGGCGGCGACGGCGTTGTGGGGCACGCAGCAAGTGCACTACTACAACGACGCCAACTATGACGGCGTATTCGGCATGTGGTACGGCAAGGGCCCCGGGCTCGATCAGAGCCTCGACGCCATGCGCCAGGGCAACTACCACGGCACGTCGAAGCACGGGGGCGTCCTCGTCCTGGCCGGCGACGATCCGGCCATGCGCTCCACCGTCGACCCCTACCATTCGGAACTGCTGTTCGAAGATCTGTTAATGCCGGTGCTGTATCCGGCAGACATCCAGGAAGTCTTCGACCTCGGGCTGTATGGATTTGCGCTGTCCCGCTTCAGCGGTTGCTGGGTCGGGTACAAGCTGCTTCCTGAGACGATCGAGACGGCCGCCTCCATTCGCGGCGACCATGACCATATCGACATCGTGCAGCCGGAGTTCGAGTTTCCGCCTGATGGTGTCAACTCGCGCCTCCGCGATTTGTGGTCGTTCCAGGAAATCCGCATGCGGCAGTACAAAATTCCGGCCGCAATCGCGTTTGCTCGCGCAAACAGACTGAACCGGATCAGCCACGACAGCAAGAAGGCTCGCTTCGGCATCGCGGCAATGGGCAAGACCTGGCGAGACACATTACAGGCGCTTGAAGACCTGGGGCTGGAACGCGGTGTGCTCGAGGCGCTCGGCATTCGCATCCTGAAGGTCGCCATGCCCTGGCCTGTCGACCGGGAGACCTACGCGGAGTTTGCCGACGGCCTAGAAGACATCCTGGTCGTCGAGGACAAGCGCGAGCAGATCGAAAATGCGTTACGAGCAGTTTGCTACGCATGGCCTGAAACTCGCCGGCCAGATATCGTCGGCCGCCGCGATGAAAACGGCCAGAAACTCGTCGATGACGTTGGCGACCTGAGCCCGGACAAGATCGCGCGAGTCATTGCGCAGCGCATTGGGCATATTCACGACAGTGAACGCATGCGCGCCCGCATCGCATTTCTTGACCGGACGGCTGAAGATGCCCGGCAGCGGGACGCGTTGAACCTGGCACGCCTGCCCTACTTCTGCTCGGGCTGCCCGCACAACTCATCCACCAGGGTGCCTGAGGGCAGCCGCGCCTTTGGCGGCGTGGGTTGCCATTTCATGGCCAACTGGATGGAGCGCGACGTTTATACGTACACGCAGATGGGCGGTGAAGGCGTCACCTGGATCGGCCAGGCGCCTTTCGTAAAGACTCCGCACACGTTCCAGCAGCTCGGCGACGGAACGTACTATCACTCCGGCATCCTGGCGATACGCTCGGCGGTCGCGGCCAACGTCAATATCACGTACAAGATTCTCTACAACGACGCTGTTGCCATGACCGGCGGCCAGCCCGTCGACGGCAAACTCACCGTGCCGCAGATCGCACGGCAAGTTCGTAACGAAGGTATTGATCGCATAGCCATCGTTACCGACGAGCCCGACAAATACCCGGCCGATGCAGGGTTCCCCGATGGCGCCACGATTCACCATCGCGACGACCTCGACCTGGTGCAACGCGAGTTGCGGGAAATTGAAGGTGTCACGGTACTGATCTACGACCAGACCTGCGCGGCGGAAAAACGCCGGCGTCGCAAGCGCGGCACGTTTCCTGACCCGGCCAAGCGCATGTTCATCAATGACCGGGTCTGTGAAGGCTGTGGCGACTGTGGCAAGAAATCGAATTGTGTATCCGTGCTGCCGGTCGATACCGAGTTTGGCAAAAAACGCCGCATCGATCAGTCGTCCTGCAACAAGGACTTCTCGTGCAACAACGGCTTCTGCCCGAGCTTTGTCACAGTATTGGGAGGCGCCGTGCGCAAAGGCGCGGGTATCGGCGATATTCCCCAGGCACTGAGCCTGTTGCCAGAACCAGAGCCGTTGCGCATCGAGGACGGAAGCTCATTCAGCGTGCTGATTGGCGGCGTCGGTGGTACCGGTGTGGTCACGATCGGCGCGCTGCTCGGCATGGCTGCTCATATCGATGGCAAAGGCACGTCGATTGTCGACCAGCTGGGCTTTGCGCAGAAAGGCGGCCCGGTTACGACCCATATTCGGTTTGCCAACTCGACCGACGACATTAACTCACCGCGGATCAACGCGGGATCGGCCGACCTGGTTATCGGCTGCGACATGCTCGTGGTGGGCGGGGACGCTGTCCTGGATACCTGCGAACGCGAACGGACCCGCGCCATCCTGAATACTCAGAAGACGATCACGGGCGATTTCACACGCGACCCGGACCTCGTCTACCCAGAAGATACAATTCGCTCGCGCCTCGAGAGCGCCATCGCCGAGGAGCACCTTACCTGGATAGACGCAACGACAATCGCGACCCGTTTGCTCGGCGACTCGATTGGCAGCAACCTGTTTCTGGTTGGCTATGCCTGGCAGCAGGGGTTGTTGCCACTGTCGCGAAAGGCGATCTTCGCGGCTATCGAACTCAATGGCGTTAAGGCCGAATGGAACCAGCAGGCATTTGAGTGGGGCCGGCGGGCCGCACACAATCTCGATGCCGTGATTGAGTTAGTCGACCGCAATGACAGCAGTCAGGCCCCACAAGCGCTCGACGAATTCACCGAGCGCAGGGCCGAAGACCTGATCGGTTACCAGGATCGGGCCTATGCCAATCGATATCGCGACCTCGTTTCACAGGTGCGCAATGCTGAAGAGTCTCGAACGCCGGGCAAGTCTGACCTGGCTGACGCCGTCGCCCGTTATGCTTACAAGCTGATGGCCTACAAGGACGAGTACGAAGTCGCGCGGCTGCACTCGGACCCGGAATTCAGGCGCAAGCTCAACGAGCAGTTCGAGGGCGACTACAAGCTGCAGTTCAACCTGTCACCGCCGGCGATCGCACCGAAAGACACGGTTACCGGCCTGCCGCGCAAGATGACGTTCGGCTCGTGGATGATGCCGGTGTTCGGCCTGCTCGCACGCCTGAAGTTCCTGCGCGGCACGGTTTTCGACCCGTTCGGGCGTACCGATGAGCACGGTGGAGATGCGCACCTCGGAATTGCGCAAGGCTCGAATGAAATTGGCGAGCGTGCGATCCATTACGGATCTATTTCAGCACCTCGCTGGTCAGCGTGGTGATCTCGGCGTTGACGTTTTCGATGTCTTCCTG
>JARRLQ010000079.1:0-9959 GCA_037386905.1 Woeseiaceae bacterium | reverse complement strand
GGGTTGCCGCCTGTCGTCACGCTGATCTGCGGGTTCGGCTGCACGTAGCCCGGAGGAACACCGAGCGTGGCACAGTTCGCCTGCACGTCCGGCTGCGCGTTCGAGCACGGGTCGACGATGCTTGCATCGAAGCGCGAACCCGTGTTGAACAGCTCACCGATATTCGGCGCACGGAAGCCTTCCGACCAGCTCGCGCGGATCACGAGGTCTTCCATCGGCGCGTAGTTCAGGCCGAGTTTACTGACGGTCTCGCCACTGAACAGGTCGTAGTCCGAGTAACGCACCGCCGCACTAACGTCGAAGCGCTGCCCGCTGTCACCACGCCAGATCGGCACGACGATTTCACCGAAGATCTCGTCGACTTCGAAGCCGCCTTCAGTCGGGCTTGCCGGCACACCGGCCGTGAAGCCCTTGGACACGATGGAATCCGGAATAAAGTAACCTTCCTCATCGCGACGCTCGTAGCCAACCGCCCAGCCGATGGGCCCGGCGCTGAAGCCACCGAAATCACCCGAGAAGTTCAGCAGGAAGTTGGTCATCTGCTGGCTACTGACGTCCTTCTGGATGAAGGTCACGAAATCAAGCATGTCCTGCGTCATCGTGTTCGGACCGACCCACGCTAACGGCACGCAACCCGGTGTGGCGTCGCAGGCGCTTGTTGGCCCCAGTGCAATCGCAATGTTCTGGGCATTGAAGGCGCCCTGCTTGCGTTGCGTTGCATCGTTTTCCGAATAGGTAACCGTTGCATCCCAATAGACCGGGTTGTCACTACCAAACTGGCCGTCGACGCCTGCCGATATGACCATCGTGTTGACGTCCTGGTCGAAGATACGTGGCCCGGCCTCGACGGGACGACGCCCGGTAAAGACCATGCTGTTCACATCCATGTCGATACCGAACGGGTTCGTCGGGTGGCCTGCCTCCCATGACAGGTTGTCGAGAATCTGGCCCGAACCCGCATCCGGCCCGAAGAACAGCGGCTCCGGTGCGGCCTGGCTTCGTCGGTCAGGTCGTACTCGGCCTTGGCGAAAGCGTTCACGCGCTTGTTGGGCGTCAACAGGTAGTTGTATGGCTGCCAGTTGAAACGATCGTCAAGGGTAAAGTCCTGGAAGTCGTCACAACCCGGCGTGGTTACACCGCCTGGATGGCAGTTCGGATCGTACGTCGGGTTCGCCGAATACGTCGTGATACTCAGCGTCTCGCCGATGCGTGGGTCCGTGAATATGTAGCGACCTTCGGGCGTGCCCGAGCTGAGCCCATAGGGGAATCCCTGGATCGCGTACTCGGAAATAGCGCGGTCGCCGGCCATGACTTCCTGCTGGTCTGCATAGCTCAGGTTGATGAACGTGCGCGACCGCTCACCCTCTGCCCCCCAGCGAACATCGATTTCACTCGACTCGCCATCACCCTCGTCGTAGGCGCCGTAGTAGCCGGAGATGTTGAACCCTTCAAAATCGTCGTTGGTGATGATGTTCACAACACCACCGATGGCGTCCGTTCCGTAAACGGCCGATGCGCCATCCTGCAACACCTCGATCGACTTGACCGAGTTGTAAGGGATGCTGTTGAGGTCGACAGCACCGGACACGCCGGATGCCGAAGAACCGCGAACCCAGCGCCTGCCATCGACGAGCACGAGTGTGCGTTTCGAGCCGAGGTTACGAAGATCGACCTCGGCGGCGCCAGCACCAATGCCCGTGCCGTCGGGCGGGAAGCCCAGGTTGCCGGACGAGTTATTGAGCCGGTTGATGGCCGAGCCGGAGATCGGCAGTTCCTGCAGGAAGTCTGCCAGGGACACCGAGCTCGTACGGTTCATGTCGTCTTCAGAGAAGGTCTGCACTGGTGTGCGTACTTCGAGCGGATTCTGGCGAATTCGCGAGCCGGTAATGATGATCTCCTCTACCGGTTCCGCGCCTTCCTGTGCCAGCGTCGGTGCGCTGTATCCCAGCGCAGTCAAACATGCGGCCACAACGAGTGGCCCATAAGGCTTATTCATATGGTTTTCCCCCTTTTTTCGCGAACTTGTATCGCTATGCTAAGACTAGGTCAAATTCGCCGGCTTGGCTACGACCAGGGGGTTGGTAATTTCCGAAAGGTATAAGCAGCACTGCATGGCTCACTTCAGGCGGCGTTGCTCAGTGACATGAATGCAGCAAGCGCTCGCTCGCGGCTCTCCCGCAAATCGACGATCGGCCGCGGATAGTCGCGTCCCAGGTGCACATCGGCGGCATCGAGGGCCGATGCTGGCGCCTCCCACGGGTTGTGCAGGAACTTGTCGGGCATACTGCGGAGTTCGGGAACGTATTTCCGGACATACGCGCCATCGGGGTCGAATTTCTTGCCCTGCGTTACAGGATTGAAAATACGGAAATACGGGGCTGCGTCAGCGCCACACCCGGCAATCCATTGCCAGCTCGCGCTATTGTTTGCGAGATCCGCATCCAGCAGCGTGTCCCGGAACCAGGCCTCGCCACGACGCCAGTCGATCATCAGGTTCTTGACGAGGAAGGAACCGACGATCATGCGCACCCGGTTGTGCATGTACCCGGTGCGCCAGAGTTCGCGCATGCCGGCATCGACAATTGGCACCCCGGTCTGGCCGCGTTGCCAGCATTCGAGTGCGGCTGCATCGTCGCGCCATGGAAAGCGATTGAACTTGTGTTGCAGGTTCTCGCTGGGGAGCGTCGGGAAGTGGTACAGCAGGTTGTAGGAAAACTCCCGCCAGCCCAGTTCGCTTTGAAAGTGCTCGAGGTCCTCCGGGTTCTTGCTGCCGTGTTTCTCGGCCGTGTGCCAGACCTGGTTGGGCGAGATTTCGCCGAAATGCAGGTGCGGTGAAAGTCGCGAGACATTTTCGAGGTCGGGCCGGTTGCGGCCTTCCTTGTAGTTGTCGAGGCCAGTTGCAAGAAACTGATCGAGCCTTTTACTTGCGCCAGCTTCACCGGGCTGCCAAAGCGACGCCATTTCCTCGTACCACGGTATCTCGGGAAGCAACCCGAGGTCTGCAAGCGAGTCCCCGGCATCGCAATCAAACAAGGTTAATTGTGATGGTTGCTGCAGCGGCTCTCGAATCGCAGTATCCGGGCCCCGGTAGCCATTGCGAAAAAAGGGGGTGAACACGCGGTAAGGTGTGCGATCAGCCTTGAGGTTGTCGGTAGGCTCGAGCAGCAGCGAGCCATTGAAGCTGCGCACCGCAATGCCCGCGCTTTTCAATTCGGCCTTGAGTGCACTGTCCCTGTCGATACGCCAGGGTTCATAGCAACGATTCCAGAACACGCGGGTCGCACCGACTTCCCGGGCAAGTTCCGGCAGGACTTCTTTTGCGTCGCCTTGCAACAACACGAGCTTGCCATCGAGCGACGCGTCCAGCGCCTCGAGGCTGTGGTGCAACCACCAGCGGCTGGCCGCGCCCAGGGCGCTCGCTCCGGCATTGACATCGTCGTGGATGTACACCGGGATGAGCGGAGCCCCGCTCCCGGCTGCTGCCTCCAGTGCCGGGTTGTCGGCTAGCCGCAGGTCCTGGCGAAACCAGACAATAGCGGGAGATTTGTCGCTTTCCTGGGCCACTCAGAAAGTATAGGGGTTCCCTGTATTGGGGAATGTAAGGATTTGTAACGTGTGCCTCATCACCGGATAGTGGCAGACAGCTGTCTGCTTTTGTCCTATCTTTAGATAACGATCAAGGAAACGCCATCGGCATGGCAATACGTTATACGAGGCAGTTCGATGACCTCACGATGCAAGAGGTCGTTGCCCTGGAGCATTACCGGGGGTCAATAATGACGCAGATAGTCTCATCTCGATCGGGAATCGAATTATGAAGCTTTTCCTCCCCCTGGTATTGCTGCTTCTTGTGCCGACCCAAGCATTGGCGCAGTCAGAAAATGCGGATGCGCTGCGAAAGTTTGTAGGGCAGTACGAAGACTCCTGGCAATCTCACGACGCTGAGAATTTGGGACGATTCTTTGCAGATGATGCGGACATGCTTGTCGGAATCCAACCGAGGATCGTCGGACGGGACGCTATAGCGGAGTGGTGGGATGGATACTTCTCGCACATCGATAGCGGACGGTTACTCACGATCTCGATTGAGTCAATTCAACTGCTGGGTCCGAACGTCGCGCTGATCAACGTCGAAACAACGACCGGCGGAAATCATTCGGAGACGAATGAGGTCTTGGAGTCTCGGCAGGCGCGTGGGACGTGGGTCGTTACTCGCAGTAGCGGTAACTGGCAAATAGCTGCTTTGCGCGCGCATTCGCCAGTTGGCGAACTCCGGGTGGCGCCAGGGACGGACAAGTAGCTTGTAAACAGCCGTTTGTCGGGCGGAGCAGCCCGCCCAGCAGACAAATTACAGGAAAGGATGGTGGCCAGGGGCGGAATCGAACCACCGACACGCGGATTTTCAATCCGCTGCTCTACCAACTGAGCTACCTGGCCAGACCGCTTCGCTACGCTCGCAATGGCGGCGTGCGGGCAAGTGGGCGGGTATTAGACCGGTCCCGGTGCGGCCAGTCAAGGGCCTCGCTTCGGTAATTCCTGACTGCTTTTTTGTCACTCCTCCCACATCTGTAAGGCGTAGAATGGCGAAGTAGCCAAGAAAACAACAGGAGTCGCGATGAGAATCCAGATGACTTCAATGGTGGCCATCGCTTTGTGCCTGGTGGCTTGTGAAAAGCAACAGCCCCCGGCTGAGGAGCCAACCGCTGCCGCGCCGGATCAGGTGTCGGACACGGTCGCAGAAGCAGCCGGACGGCAAGAACAGGCGGCGGCTGTGGACCCGGCCCTGCTCGAGCACATGCATGAACATGCGGACAAGATGGATGAGATCATGTTCGCCCTCGACGACGGAGACCTCGAAGGGGCCGTGAAGGCGGCCTCATGGCTGGGCGGCCACCAGTCCCCGGACGGCATCCCTGCCGAATGGCAGACTTACCTGATCGGCATGCGCGAAGCTGCCACGAGCGTCGAACTGGCCACCGATATCGAATCGGCGCGCACGGCTGCTGAGGAGATTTCGACCCATTGCCAGGATTGCCACGCCGCCGCGGGAATCGTTACCACCCACTGACGCATCCTGGCTGAAACGGGGCCCTGGCTGGCAGGGCCCCACAGCCAACTACATGTCGATCGCCTCGGCGAGTTCAACCGTGCCATCTGCACCCAGGATCGGGCACCCACGCGCCTTGGCGATTGCATCATCGAGATCACTCGCCTCGATCAGGCTGTAGCCCGAGGCGGGGTTCGCGCCACCGTTGTCGGCAACCGAGCCATCACCATTGATCGTGTAGGACTGCCCGACCGGGTTGCCACCGTCGACGACGGCCGCGCCCATGGAACCGAACCAGTTGCCCCAGGAGTCCAGCACTTCAGCAACTTCTTCCTCGGTCTCGGGGTTCTTGCCACCGTGGTAAACAAACAGGTACTTCGCCATCTCTTTCTCCTAATAAATAAGCGACTTTCGCGTCAAAAATAGAGATTACGCACTGTTTTTGGCATTGACATCGTCATTTTCACGCATATATTGCAGATGAAATTGTGTAAACTACACAATTTATGGCTGACAATGATCGAGATGACGCACTGCTTGCTGCAGTGCGCCCCCTGAGGTCACACGGCGTCGTACCTGGCGCCGTGGCGCCACTGCGTGCGTCGCGGCCGCAGGCCATCGACTCGCTGCGCGGCGCCATCGAGACAGAGGTTCGGGCCTGGTCGCTGTCGGCAAACCCCGATCTCATCCCGGAGCTGCACACTCATCTCGAGCGGCACTTCGACGAAACAGAGCGCCTGTTTGGCGGCTCCCGCCCTGGCGAATGGGCGTTCGTGCGCGGCTTTGCCGGCAGGCTCGCAGCTACCCGGTTTCCGCTCGAGGCCCTTTTGCATACCTACCGATGCCTGCACAAGGCCCTCTCTGAATGGGTCCGTGACGCCGCCCTGGCCGCGGCCGATGAATCCGCGCATGTCCGTCGTGTAGTCGCCGCAACTGCCGAATTTGCCAGCGGTTACGCCGATATCGCGAGCACTCTGGCCACATCGGAATACGTCGAAGCAACCCGGCGTGCCGCCGAGGCGGAGGGCGACCAGCGCACGGAGCTTCTCAACCTCCTGCTGCGAGGCTACGACGAAGCAGACGCGCGCGCTGCACAATTGCTTCGCAAGTCGGGCTACCTCGAACAGCGGCAGTCTTACTGTGTTGTCGCGGCGCGCTCCGTGAACCCCGCGGAAATGGAAAGCCCGGCGCGCGCGCAACGCATGGCCAATGCGATCGGAGAGGTGCTCGCCAATACGCCTTTGCGGACGCTGATTGGCGTCCGCGACAACCTCGTGCTCGCTATCGTATCGGGCACCCGGCGCATGTCCGGCTGGACCGCACCACGCTCGCTGCTCGCGGATCGCCTTATGCCTGAGCTGCGTAAGGTCGGGCCCGCCGCCCTTATCGGTATGAGCAACGATGTCCCATCAACATCCCACATTCCGAGGGCCGCCATCGAGGCGCGGCTCGCGCTGGACTTCGCGGGCTTCACAGAACGCGTCATGCCTTACTCGTCCATCACCCTGCCGCGGCTGCTCGTCGCTCATTCGCGCGACAAGATCGGCTCCGCATTACCTGCGTGGCTTGATGACTTCACTTGCGCAGACAAGCGTGCGCGCGGCCGGCTTGGCGAGACACTGCGCGCCTATGCCGACGCCGACATGAACGTGCTCGGCGCAGCAAAGGCGCTCGGCATTCACCCGAACACCGTTTACTCGCGCGCTCAGAAAATCAATGACGTCACCGGCAAGAGCATGCTTTCTTATCACGACCTGACCGAGTTGCTGATGGCGATCGCCTGTCGCAGCGAGACCTAGTCGTCGACGTCCTCGACATTGAACTGGCCCGTCATGCGACGCCAGATGTGCGACCAGGCCATGCCCACGGCAAGGATCGCCGACAGTGTGACCAGGACGATCCATGTAACTGCGGTCAGCGACGCCGACTCTAGAACGTTGAGGCGATAGAGCATCCAGACGATCGCGCCGAGAATGACACCGACAACAATAAAACCGAACGCACCGAGCGAGCGCCACGTTGCGGTCCAGAATATTGCCCAGCCTGCCAGCAACACGCCGATGAGCAACAGGTGCCAGGGACCGAACTGGACTTCGGGACCCAGTGCATCCCAGACCCAGTGCCACGCTGAGTGTCCGCTCGGATTATAGGTCACGAGTACGAGCGCAAGAGCGGCGAGGAATCGCCACAGGAATCCGGTTGCGGTCATGCCGCTGGTTGATACGTCTTTCTTGTTGGCCATGCTGTCCTCTATACTTTGCCGGAATCTGGTACTTGGGTGGTACAAAGAATAATGGGACTGCTGTTCTGGAAAAACAACAAGGCGATCGACGCCTTTGCGCAAGCGGTTGCGGATGACCTCTTCAGTTTCGTCCAGCCGGACATCGCCCGCCAGCACGTTCAGGGCCGCGGCGACGTATCAAAAAAGAAGAAAGCGAAGATCGAGCAGAAGTTCACCGATATTCGCCTGCAAATCAAACGGTTTTCCGACGACAATTCCCTCGGTATCTATGGCAAAGCCAGGCTTCAGAAGCAATTCAATGACCGGCTCCAGGAACTCGGTTATCACGTTGACGTTGTCAATACGATTACCGAGAGCTTCCTCTTGAGCAACGTGTAGCGACAGCGCTTTATGAAGCCATCCGAAATCAAGAGCCTGATAAGCGAAATACAGGATGCCTCGCAGCTGCTCAGAAACGGGCGCCGTGGTGAGGCTCTGCTTGTTTATCACGATGTCAAAACCAGGACGGGGCGCAGTCCGGCTGTTGAAATCGAGCTGGGGCATCTTTGCGAGGAGTTCGGGGACGTCGACGAGGCGATTTCACATTACGAAATTGCCGTGGAAGAGGCCCCTGACGACGGGGCATTCCAGGCGACGCTCGGTGTCGCCTACCTGAATGCGGGCGAGTTTGAGAAAGCCAGGGCTACGCTCGAAAGAGCGCTGGAGCTAAGCCCGGATATCCAGGACATCCAGCACGGGCTCGGTATCTATTACATGCGCATCTCGGACTATGAGAAAGGCATCGAGTTTCTGCAACGAGCATGCGAAATGCGGCCACGGGACGTCAATGCGCTGATACACCTCTCAAGCGCACTGGTTTATCTGAATCGGCACGAAGAGTCACTCAAGCACATCAGGCGAGCGGTAGAGCTGGACAAGTCCAACGCGCTCGCGCAGCTAACCTACAGCGACATTCTGGCGCAGGTTGGCGACATGGACGCAGCGGTTAAACAGGTCGAGCATGTCGTTGCGAAGTTTCCATTTTATGGGGGCGCCTATGATCACCTGGCGCGACTCAGGAAATTCACGAAAGACGACGCACCGTTCCTGAAAAAAGCCGAGAAGGCCCTTGAGAAAGGCATGACGCCCAAGGAGCGCACCAACCTGCTGTTCGCCCTGGGCAAGATGCACGATGATTGCGGCAACTTTGACGAAGCTTTTTCGTTCTTCGAAAAAGGCAACCTGCTGCGCAAGAAAGACTTCGACCTCGGCCACCACCGAAAGATCGGCAAGGCCTACATGAGTGCCTTCACACGCAAAACCGTGGAGAAATACTCGAGCTATGGCCACGAGTCGAGCGAGCCGGTTTTCGTCGTCGGCATGCCGCGGTCCGGAACGACGCTCATAGAGCGCATTGTCGCAAGCCACCCCGACGGCGCGGGCAGCGGCGAGCTCGTGGAGATCCCGATGATCGGTCAGAAGGTACTGCCGATGTCGGACCTGCGAAAAGCAGCACGCCTTGTGCCGGCTGAGATGACGCCTGCCAGGTCCGCCGAGTATGCCGAACAATATCTCGACATCCTGCGGCAGGGCCACGATGACCCGAAGCGGATCGTCGACAAAATGCCTGGTAATTTCCAGGCCCTCGGACTGATCCGTTCGCTGTTCCCCAACGCAACCATCATCCATGCAGTGCGTCATCCGCTCGACACCTGCCTTTCCTGCTATTTTCAGAATTTCCAGGATGTGTGGTGGGCCAACGCGCTTGATGTTATCGGGCAGGTCTACTCGATGTACCGCAAGACCATGGATTACTGGCAGGAAATTCTTCCCGAAGGCTCTATCGTCGACGTGCATTACGATCGGCTCGTCGAGGACCCGGAGGTGCACGCGCGTCAGCTTATTGAAGCTTGTGGCCTCGAGTGGGATCCAGCGGTGCTCGAATTTTATCGCAAGAAGGGTGTGGTCCGTACGGCCAGCATCGCCCAAACACGACGCAAGATCTACAAATCGTCGCGGGCGCGCTGGAAAAACTACGCAGAGCATATCCAGCCGCTCGTCGACGCAACCGCGCCGTACCTCGAAGAAGACCGCGAGTTGCTGGCCGAGCACGGCATCGAGTTGCCAACAGCCGGTTTCCTCAAGCGGATGTTCGGTTAAACAAGATCTTGATGATCAAACTTTAGGTTCGCTGCGAAGTACTATAATTAGCACTGGTGCTATCCTTTTCCGAGCGCGGCAAGGCGAGGCGACCCCATGCACGCTGATTTGCTACAGGGTTTTTACCTTGGCGACCTGCTCATCGAGCCGACGCGGGGCCGTGTGACGGGTCCGCAGGGATCCGAGCACTTGCCTCCCAAAGCCATTGAGGTCCTGATTTGTCTCGCGGTCAAGTCTGGTGAACTGGTCACTCGCGACGAACTGCTCGCCGAAGTCTGGGGCGACACACAGGGCAGCCAGGAGGCACTGAGTCATGCGGTCAGCGAAGTTCGCCATGCGCTGAAAGACGATAAGAACAACCCCCGCTTCATCCAGACTTTGCCGAAACGCGGCTATCGCTTGCTCGTAACACCAACCGCGGCGCATGGCGAGACGTCAACGATCGTGATCGGCGCCGGCAACAGTGTCAGCGCTGACCAGCTAGGCCTGTTCGAGAACCTAAAACGACGTGGCGTTCTCGAGACCGGCCTC